>CAJWZY010000066.1 GCA_913050545.1 uncultured bacterium
GCCCGCAAGCATTTCCCGGATCACTTTGGACCCCGCTCATGAGCCAGTTTGAGATCACCATTGACGGGCGCCGTGTCCCGGCACAGGATGGCGAAACCGTACTCGAAGTGGCGGAGCGCAACAGCATCGCAATCCCTACCTTATGCCACGACTCCCGCCTCGATCCCGCGGCCGCATGTCGAACTTGTTTGGTTGAGATCAAAGGCCAAGGCCGACTGCAGGCCTCCTGTGCATGGAAGGCCACACCCGACATGGAGGTCGCTGAGGCTTCCATCCGGTTCCCGGGTGCCACTGAAGATATTGACCTTGGTGATCTCGCAGTGGGCTCCATCGGGGTGTTCCTGCACCGACCGGAAGGCCGTATAGACGGTGAAAGTATCTCCGCTTCCCTCGATGCGGGAGGTGGCATCGGAATCGTCAATGGTCGGATCGATGACCTGGACCTCCAGTGCTCCCTCGGAGCTGAGGCCGAAGCAGAAATAGGAGGCCATCGAATCTCCTGTCGCAGACCCGGGGATCGTCGAATCCACCACGCCCCCGAAGGAATCGTAGGTGCCGGCGATCTCGGGTGGGGTATCCCCGGTGTTGCGCGGCATGTTCTCCAGCAGGAGCTGCACCGTCGGGTGGTCGAGGTAGTCGTCGATGGACTGGAAATCCGCGCTGACGACACCGCCGCTGCGCGATCCGAGATCAAAGGGATTATCAGGATCGCTGCTGCTGCAACCTGCAAGGAGAGCCAGCAGGAGTGAGAGGGCCACCGGGGCCGGGAAGAATCTTGTTTTCATGTCCAATTCCTGTAACTGCCTGGTTTGAATCGGTTTTTTCAGTCTTGCCGGGTTTGACGCAACTGAATGATCGAATCTTCATCTTAATCGATGAAGTATGGGTTTTTGCAGGTTGAAGATCAAACTTCGCCGAGATTGCTCAAAACGGCCGTCGGTGAGGGGATTTGACTGCAAACCGCAGTTCGGGCGGTTTCTTGCTACTGGCTGCTTCAGAACGCGAAGGATAAGATGGACAGTATGACTGGAGAAAAGCGCCGCCGGCAGTCTTCTTCGCAGGTCCCGGGTGAGATGAATGGCCCCGGGCCGGTGGAATTACTCCAGCTGCACTTTCATATGCGCCTGTCGCGCGAATGGGATCTTCGTTTTGAGACGCTCTTTCGCCAGGGAGGCATCTCCAAGTGGTACAGCGGAGTGGGAAGCGAGGCAGCCACGGTGGCCTCGGCCGCCTGCCTGCAACGCGATGATGCTCTCCTCACCATTCATCGCGACAGTGGGGCGATCCTGCGTTATTACGCTTCCTGCGAGGACCTCGTGCCGGGATTGCTGCCGGTGGAGAAACGCCATGGCAGCGGGAAGGCCCGGGAGCTTCTTTACCGCCTGGCCTGCCAGCTGATGGGGCGCTCCGATGGCTTTACCTCGGGCTATGACAGGTCGTTTCACTATGCCCATCTCGACGAGGATTCAGGGCTCAGGCATATCGGGATGATCAGCCACATGGGAGCCATGATTCCCGTGGCGGCGGGGGTGGCGCTGTCCTTCAGGCAAAGTGGAAGCGACCGGGTGGCCCTGAACTACATAGGAGATGGGGGGACCTCGACCGGCGAGTTTCACGAGGGCCTCAACATGGCAGCGGTTCTCGATGCCCCGCTGGTGCTGGTCATTCTCAATAACCGCTATGCCTTCAGCACTCCCGCCAGTGAGCAGTACCGCGGCGAGAGCCTGGCGGCCCGGGCAGCGGGCTATGGTATCGAGGGGGCCCGGGTCGATGGCAACGACCCGCTGGCAGTTCACGCGGCGGTTTCCGCCGCCGTCGACCGGGCAAGAAATGGTGGAGGGCCAACCCTTATCGAGGCCATGCTCGGAAGGATGCGGGGACACTCCGAGGGCGATGATTCGCTCGGGATCCTCTCCGATGCAGAGCGGCAGCAGTATGAGCGCGAGGACCCGGTCACCTGCTTCGAGTCGCGCCTGCTCGAAGAGGGCATCGCCACGGCGGAGCATCTTGAGAAGGTTCAACGATCCTGTGCCGAGCTGGTCCTCGAGATTGCGGATGAGGCCGCGGCCGCGGCGGCGCCGGAGCTGGTGCCCGGGGCAAGGAGCGTTTTTGCCCCGCTGGCGGGGCTGCCCGGCAGTGGGCCGCTTGCGCGAACCCAGGTTGATCCGGGTAAAGAAACGAGCTACCTCGAGGCGATCTCTCTCGCCCTGGGAGATGCCATGCAGGAGGATCCCGGGGTTTTCCTGATGGGGCAGGACATCGCGGCCTTTGGAGGAGCCTTCAAGGTCACCCGCGGGCTGCTTGAAGAATTCGGCCCGCAGCGGGTGATGGACACCCCGATTGCCGAGGCCGGCATGATCGGCATCGCCTCGGGAGCCGCCCTGCTGGGCAGGAAGCCCGTGGTGGAGATGCAGTTCTCTGATTTCGTCAGCTGTGGTTTCAACCCGCTGGTGAATGTTGCCGCAAAGTTTCACTACCGAACGGGTCTCGATGTGCCGCTCGTTATACGCCTCCCATCAGGAGGAGGTGTCGGTGCCGGCCCGTTTCATTCCCAGTCTCTCGAGGCCACCTTCCTGCATGTTCCAGGGCTCAAGGTGGTCGCCCCGGCCTGGCCGGAGGATGCCTATTCACTGCTGCGCGAGGCTGCCAGGGACCCCAACCCTGTTCTTTTCTTCGAACACAAGTACCTCTACCGCAGGATCAAGGCGCCGCTGGCGCAGGACTCGATCGAGGTGGGAGCCGGGATCGAGGCTCGTGCCCGGGTTGTGCGATCCGGAGATGGAGTCACCGTCATTACCTGGGGCTGGATGGTTCACCGGGCGCTGGCGGCCGCCGAGGTTCTTTCCGCCGAGGGAATCTCCGTCGAGGTGGTTGATCTGCGGGTCCTGTCCCCACTCGATGAGCGCACGGTGCTGGAGTCCGTTGGTAGAACGGGCCGGGCTCTCGTGGTGCACGAAGCGCAGCTGACCGGTGGCTTCGGGGGAGAGATCGCGGCGCGAATCGCTGCCGGGGCCTTCGAGTCGCTTGACGCGCCGGTCAGGCGACTGGCCTACCCGGACAATCCCGTACCTTTCAACAAGGAGCTCGAGGCGGCCTGTCTTCCCAACGAGGAGAGTATCGCCGCGAATCTGCGGGAACTTGCAGCCTGGTGAGGGAGTGCATTTCTGTTCCGGCGTCCTGCCCGGTTCGACAGGTGTGGGCCGGTATGTTATGAAAGAGCTCCCTGGAGTTGAGGCGCGCTGTCACTTGCTGGCTTACCCTGGAATATGACCGAAAAAAAACCAGAACCGAACCGCCTGGTTGAGTCCACGAGCCCCTACCTGCAGCAGCATGCCGGGAACCCGGTGGACTGGTATCCCTGGGGGGAGGAGGCCCTCGCCAGGGCGAAGGAGCTGGACCGACCGATCTTCCTGTCCGTTGGTTATTCCTCCTGCCACTGGTGCCATGTGATGGAGCGCGAGAGCTTCGAGGACGAGGGCGTCGCGAAAGTGATGAACGATAACTTCATCAACATCAAGGTGGACAGGGAGGAGCGTCCGGACATCGATGCCCTCTACATGAATGCTGTGCAGATGCTCTCGGGGCAGGGCGGCTGGCCGATGAGTGTATTCCTGACCCCGGACCTCAGGCCCTTCTGGGGAGGCACCTATTTCCCCCCCAGGGGCCATTACAACTCCGCGGGGGAGGTTGTCCGGCCGGGTTTCGTGGACATTCTTATTTCACTCTCAAGGGCCTACAAAGAGTCGCCTGAGAAAATCGAAGACGCGGCCAGCCAGGTCGTCGAGGGGCTCTGCAGGAAGGAAACCCCTTCTGGCGGGGAGCTTGCCAGTGAAGAGGTTCTGAAGCTTGCAGGAGAGGATGCCGGCCGGAGATTTGACCCGGCCTACGGGGGTTTCGGGCCAGCGCCGAAGTTTCCCCGCTCCACGGAGCTCTCGATGCTTCTGCGGGTTTACGCGATGGGAGGGGACCGGCAAGTCCTGGACATGTGCGAACGCACTCTCGAGGCCATGGCTCATGGAGGGATGTACGACCAGGTTGGAGGTGGCTTCCATCGCTATTCGACCGATGCGAAGTGGCTGGTTCCCCATTTCGAGAAGATGCTCTACGACAATTCATTGCTGGTAAGGACCTATCTCGAGGCCTTCCAGGTGACCGGCCGGGAGCTCTATCGCAGGATTGCTTCGGAGATTCTCGATTACGTTCTCCAGGAGATGACGAGTCCCGAGGGGGGCTTTTATTCTGCTACAGATGCAGACAGCGAAGGCCGCGAAGGGGTCTTCTTTGTCTGGCGGCCCGAGGAGGTGGAGGAGATTCTCGGGGTGGAGGACGCCCCCCTCTTTTGCCAGTATTTCAATATAACCACCGAGGGCAATTTCGAGGATTCGACCAGCATCGCCCATATCACCGCCGGCCTCGCGGAGGTTGCAGCCTCGCTCGGTATCGAGCTCGAGGCTGCCCGTGCGAAGATTGAAGAGGGCCGGAAGAAACTCTACGAGGCGCGGGCGAAACGCCCCGCTCCTTTCCGCGACGATAAGGTGCTGACCTCGTGGAATGGGATGATGATCTCTGCTTTCGCCCGCGGCTTCCAGGTGCTCGGTGAGCCGCGCTACCTGCAGGCCGCAGAGCGGGCGGCCACGCTGATTCTCGAGCAGATGCAGGAGGGGGGGCGACTGCTGAGGGTAAGAAAAGATGGCCAGAGCAGGATCACGGGTTTCCTCGACGACAATGCCTTTTTTATCGAGGCCCTGCTTGACCTTTACGAGAGCAGCTTCGAGGTCAGCTACCTCGACGAGGCGTGCCGCCTTGCCGAGGCCGTCCTCGCTGATTTTTCAGATGAAGAGGAGTCCGGGCTCTACTTTACCTCGGTGGAGCATGAGCTGATTATTACCCGCCGGAAGGACCCCTTCGACGGAGCGATACCGTCGCCGCTGGGCGTCATGGCCTTGAATCTTCTGCGCCTCGAGCGATTGACGGACACCCCGTCCTGGCGTCGGCGGGCTGAACGGATCCTGGGTGAGGTTTCTCCCCTTCTTCCGAGGGCCCCGATGGGATTCGGTTCTTCCCTGCTGGCGCTTGATTTCCTGCTCCATCCCCCCGTTGAGCTGGCGCTTGTCGGTGATCTCTCGGGTACGGAGTCGGCTGAATTTCTCGCTGTTATTCACTCAGGTTTTCTGCCGGCGAGGGTGATCACGGCCTCAGCGAACCCGCCCTCGGAGGAACTTTCCTCCAGGGTACCGCTGCTCGGGGGCAAGGGGCATGCGGGTGAGGGCTCACGGCTTTATATCTGTCGCGATGGATCCTGCCGGGAGCCTGTCGACGATCCGCAGGAGCTTGCCGCGCAGCTGCCATTCGTCAGTTCGCCGGGTGGATGATAATATTCTCCGGTTCCGCTTGAAGCGGGCACCTCGCTGAAGCTGTCCAGGGCCCTGAAATACCCGGAAGTGGCCTTAAAAGGTGGTTTTCGAGGTGCAGCAGAGCTGGGGCAGGGGGGTAAGAACTGGAAGAAAAAGCATGTCACCATCCGATAATGAACAGCGCGGAAATTCCCATCCCCTGGGGGAGAGGGAGCTTCATTTTGCACGAAAAGTACTGGGCAGACTTTCCAGGCTTTCGGTGTCTATTCGTGATATCGAGGGTTGGTGCGAAGGCTCTCCGCCGCCAGGTATGACGGAGCTGGGCCCGGTGGATTACACAATAGCTCGCCAGGGCCCCCTCTCTGCCAAAGATTTGGGCGATGTTATTGATGAAGAAGCTCGCCGGTTCTTTTGCTGAAAAACTGTTACCCGGGGGCAGTACTCCATAAAATTGGAGTATGGCACGGGTTATCTGGAAGAAAGCCGACGGCTCCCTGGAGGATTATTCCTTCCGGTCCAAGGTCGTTCTCGGAAGAGACGACGAGGCTGATTTTATTGTCGATGCAAAGGGCGTCTCCCGTTGTCACATTCTCATCGAGGACCGTGGCGGGAGCTACCTTCTCACCGACATGGGCAGCACCAACGGTACCCTTCTCAATGGCCGGCCGCTGCTCAAGGAGGCCCGGCTTCGAAGCGGGGACCGGATCTGCATCGGAAACGAGGTGATCGAGTTTGCCGATGGGGGGGAGCGCTCCGAGACCAACTCTTCCCTTGCGACTGAACCCCTCGGCCGGACGCTTGCCCGCGAGGGAAGTCCCTCGGCGAGGGGATACGACGCCAGCAATCTTCCCGAGGTTCTTCCCAGGAAGGTCGGAAAATTTGAGCTCGAGGAGAAGCTTGGCCAGGGTGGAATGGGGGCGGTGTACAGGGTTCGTGATCTCGACAGCGGCGACGAGATCGCCGTCAAGTTCATTCGCCAGAACATCGGCCGGCGGGAGGCCTTCCTGGAATACTTCCATCATCGCGAGGCGGTGCTGGCGCGGGAGATTGACCACCAGAACGTGATCAGGATTCTCGAGCACGGGGTGGAGGAGGAGCAGCATTTCATCTCGATGGAATACATCCGGGGGCACAGCCTCTTCCAGAGATTGAGGCGCTCCCGGATGGAGCCGCCGGAGATCCTCGAAATCTTGCGGCAGGTTGCCTGTGGGCTCGCCGCAGCCCATCGCCAGGGGGTCGTTCACAGTGACATCAAGCCCGCCAACATCCTGCTGGAAATCGAAGACCCGGCGACCGGAGCCGATCCGGATGCTGCCGTCGAGGGCGACGGAATTCTCGAGTTCGAAGGCGAGTCGGTGGACGCCGTGGAGAAGGATGACTCGAAGACAGTCGATGCCGGGCTCTGGAAGGAGATTGAACGGCGGGTTGGCCCCCAGGAGGTTCCCGCCGATTCCATACTCGAGGATCCGCCGTACTATTCGCGCCCTTCCGAGGAGCGCTTCCTGGAACATTACATCGAGAGAATGCAGGCGGGCAGCGGCTTTTTTATTCTCGTTGAGGGGGAGGGGGGAACCGGTAAGAGTCGCCTGATCAGTGAGTTCCTGCTTTGCCAGAAGAGGCGGAACGACCCGGGGGAGGATCCTTCCGAGGGTGTCCGCTTTCTTGAGCTCGACTGTTCGAGAATCGAGGGGATTCCGCGGCTTTACGAACAATTCGGTCCGGAGATCTCGGCCTCGCGGGCGACCTTGCGTGAGATGGTCGAGGAGCTGAAGAAACGATTTGACGAGAACGACCATCCGACTATTCTCCGGGTGCTCGAGCTCGGAAAGGCTTCGCCGCTGGTCTGCGATCTCCTGTCCGCCCTCGGCGCGAAAATGGAGGGGCACCCGGTCACGGTTCTCGCCACCATCGATACCGCGGAGGTTCGCAAGAATGACTCGGTGAAGGCCTTGCTGCCGAGCCTCGATAATGTGCTCAAGGAGCTCTACCTGAGGCCGCTTACCGCCTACCAGATTCAGCGCTACCTGCAGAGGCTCTTTCGGGGCTACCTGAGAGGAAGCGAGCTGGCGAAGGATCTCTACCGTCTGAGCGAGGGTAATTTCACGAGGATACTCGATCTTCTCAGGAGCTTCTTTGAGCGCCGGATCCTGACAGTCAATGCCGGCTCAAAGACCGTTACCTACCGTCCCGACTTCCGCGAGCTGGAGCTCGAGGAGGGCAAGAACCTCTACGAGAAATACCGCCAGGCCGGCCGGGTGGAAAGACAGGTCCTGGAATACGCGGCCTTCATCGGGCCCAGCTTCTTTTTTGATACCCTCGGGCGGCTTCACGACCTGGATGAGACGTCGCTCTATTTCGTGGTGCGTCAGCTGCTTGCCGATGGCTTCTTCACCGAGGAGAGCCGGACCTGGTACAGGTTCACCAACATGGCGTTCCAGAAATACATGGCCGAGCGGATCCCGCTCCCGGACCGCGGGCAGCTTCATCGTAAGCTCTCGAGGTTGCTGCAGGATGTGCCAGTTCCGGAATCGCCCGGGCTTTACCACCTGCGGGCAGTTCACTTCTGTGGTTGCCGGGAGTATTCAAAGGCGGTGCAGTGCTACCTCGAGGGGGCGCACCTCGCACGCAATGTCTACCAGGTCGATCTTGCGCGGGAGATGTACCAGGAGATCCTGCGAATCTACCGCGAGCTTGCCAGGCGGGAGATTCCCCGCAAGGAGGTTACCGGCGTTCTCAAGACCTGGTTTGGCCGGGATGGGAACTGGTACAAGATTCTTGGAGATCTCGGGGCTGACCAGGGCCACGCGAATGTGAAGATTGCCGATTTCGGTATCTCCTTTCGGACCTCGGATGAGGAACGGGGCTATCCCGTCGGCCAGCGCCCGGCGCTCGGCACTCCACGTTACCTGGCCCCTGAGCGGGCCGAGGGCGAACGTGGAGGTCCCCGCTCGGATATTTTCTCCCTGGGACTCATCGCCTATGAGATGGTCTGCGGGGAGACGGTGTTCCCGTCGCTGAAGGGCAAGGGACTTGTTGAGGCCTATCGCAAGACGTCGGTGAAGATTCCACCCGATGAGCAGGGCAGGTTTCCCGAGGGCTTTGCCGCCCTGGTTGAAGGCATGCTCGAGATCAATCCTGAGCGCCGCCTCGATGCGGAACAGGTCATCCGGGAGGTCGTGAGGCTGCAGTTCGAGCTGCGCATGGGGTCGCAGGGCGGTAAATAGGTCCTTCCGCCTGCCGCGGCCGGCCCGGCTCTCCTCAGAGCACCTTTTCTTTGAGCTCGGCGAGTACCTTGAGGGCTTCAAGCGGGGTCATCGAGTCAAGGTCGAGGCTCTTGAGCTCACGGAAGAGCTCGTCATTGAGGTTCTGGAAGAAATCCAGCTGGATGGACTCGGATTTTCGTGCTTCTCCCTCCCTGGGTTTCGCGGTGCTGCGCGCCAGCGCCGGGCGGTCGTCAATGTCCAGGGACTGGTTTTCGAGATTCCCGAGAATCTCGCGGGCCCGGTCGATAACGCTGGTGGGGATTCCCGCCAGCCTTGCCACGTGGATCCCGTAGCTCTTGTCCGCTCCGCCCTCGACGATTTTCCGCAGGAAGATAATATCCTCATTCCATTCCTTGACGGCGAAGTTGAAGTTGCGGGCGCCGGCAAAGGTGCGGGTGAGCTCGGTGAGCTCATGGTAGTGGGTGGCGAAGAGCGTTCTTGCCTCGATCTTTTCGGCAATGTATTCGGTAATCGCCCAGGCGAGGCTGACCCCATCGAAGGTGCTGGTTCCGCGGCCGACCTCGTCGAGGATAATGAGGCTGCGCGAGGTGGCGTTGTTGAGGATGTTGGCGGTCTCGTTCATCTCTACCATGAAGGTTGACTGTCCCCTGGTCAGGTCGTCACTGGCACCGACACGGGTGAAGAGCCGGTCGATGACGCCGATCTCGGCTTTCTTTGCGGGGATGAAGCTGCCGGTCTGGGCCAGCATCGTCAGCAGCGCCACCTGCCGTATGTAGGTTGATTTGCCGGCCATGTTCGGCCCGGTGATGATCATGATGTTGTTTTCTTTATCAAGCTCAA
>CAJWZY010000067.1 GCA_913050545.1 uncultured bacterium
CTTGATATGCACCTGCAGAAAGCCCACGGCCACAACTACGGCCTCGTTGAAGGCGCCCAGTTGCAGGGCTTTGACGTCAAGTACGTCAAGAAGAACACCTCGGACTTCACCCGCGGCGACAAGGGTTTCGTCAAGGGGGGAATCAAGCTCGCCGACCAGGTCGTCCATGAACGCATGGCGGCACGGCCCTTCCTCCCCTTCGAGAAGTTTGATACCGGTGAGTTCGTCAAGCTCGGCATCAAGCGTTACAAGTATGACTTCGGAATGCCCGGCAAGTACGGGAACAAGTAAGCCTTCCGGCTGAATCCGAACGTCAAAGAGAGGCGGAGCTTCCGAGCTTCGCCTCTCTTTTTTTATGCCGCCAGCGAGGTGCCCTCAGTGGGCGGTCCAGCCGCCATCGACAAACAGGGTCGCCCCGGTCACATAGCTTGACGCCTCGCTGGCCAGGAAAATCGCCGCCCCCTGGATCTCGCCCATATCACCCCACCGTGCCATCGGCACCTCCCCGAGAATAAAACGCTCGGTTTCCGGCAGGCCCACAATCGGCTCGTTCATCGGCGTGAGAAACGGGCCAGGGCAGATCGCGTTGGCGGTGATCCCCTCCGAGGCCCACTCAAGAGCCAGGACACGTGTCATCTGCACCACAGCCCCCTTGCTTGAAGCATAGGGCGTACGACCCGGCACTCCCACCACTGACAGCGTGCTGCCCATATTGATCACACGACCGTAACCACCCGCCTTCATATGGGGTATCGCCGCCCGCGAACAGAGCCAGGGGCCTCGAACATTGACGCTCATTACCTGCTCGAACTCTTCCAGCGACAACTCCTCGATCGGGTTGCGGATGTTGATGCCCGCATTGTTGATGAGAACATCAAGCCGCCCCAGCTTCGACATCGCGGCATCGACAAGAGCATCGACCTCGTCCGGGTCTGTTACGTCACAGCGCACACCGAGGGTCTTCCTGCCGCTCGATTCCCCCAGGAGAGCAGCCTCGCGCTCAGCCTCCTCGCCGTTGCGGCTGCAGATAACGATGTCGGCACCGGCGGCAGCAAGCCCCTCCGCCATGCTGCGACCGAGCCCCTTGGTGCCCCCGGTAACAAGCGCCACCTTCCCATCGAGTCGAAAGAGATCGATTCCAGACATTTGTTCATTCCTCAAGCCAAGTTAAACTGTAATCGACAGCATAGCACGCCGGCAGAAAGGCGGGCAGACGAGAATGCCCGGCGGCGAGCTGCAAAGGAGACCTGCAATGAACGACAAGCTGACACCTGCCAGGAGACTTCGCCTGCTCCTGGATGAGCCCGGAATCATCCGGTCGATGGGGGCCCACGATGTCCTGACCGCCCTGCTCATCGAGCGAGCCGGCTTTGAGGCTGTCTTCCTCGGCGGCTTCGGAGCCAGCGCAAGCCTTCGCGGCCTGCCCGACCTCAACTTCCTCGAGCTCGAAGAAATGGCGGCGGCCGTCAAGCGTATGGCACAGAGAATCTCCATCCCCCTGATCGCCGACGGAGACACCGGCTACGGAGGCCCTGCAGAGATCGGCAATTGCATCCGGGCTTTTGAAGATGCCGGCGCCGCGGGAATCCTGCTCGAGGACCAGGTCTCTCCAAAACGCTGCGGCCACTTCGATGGCAACGCGGTGATACCCGCCGAAGAGATGGTGGCCAAGCTCGAGGCCGCCCTCGAGGCGCGCCGCGATGACGACTTCGTGCTCTTCGCAAGAACCGATGCCCGCCAGGGTGAGGGAATTGACTCAGCCATCGACCGGGTCAACCGCTACTGCGCAGCGGGAGCCGATGTGGCCTTTGTCGAGGCGCCACAGTCAAAGGACGAGCTTGCCGAGATCGCCTCCCGGGTCCACCACCCCAAGTTTGCCAACATGCTCTCCTTCGGCAAGACCCCCCTGCTGGACGCCGCCGAGCTCGAGAAAATGGGCTTCAAGTTCGTGGTCGCCCCGATCGAAACCTTGCTGGTCTCCGCGCGAGCCATCGAAGAGCTGGCTGCGACCTTCCTGGAGACAGGGAGCTCTGAGTTGCGCAAAGACTCGATGATGAGCTTCGATGAGCTCAAGGATGTCCTCGAGCTGGAGAAACACCTCCGGCTACGGAAAGAAAACGGCGCTGAACCCGCCGGCGAGTGAACACCAGAGCTCAGTCTTGCCAGCCGAGAATCCCATCGAGCGTGCCAATCGCCACCGGGTGATAGCCCGGACGCGCCCGGGCATAGATCTTTCGGGCACGTCTCAGGCCCCCGGGCGTCTTTGCCAGCTCCCGGTAGAGGGGGCTGAGAAACTTCCGCCTTCCCACACGTTCCAGGAAGCCCTCCAGCGGCTCCATCACGGGCCGGTACCCTCCGGGAAGAGCCACCAGGAACCACTGGCAGAGAATCTCTGAATTTTTCGAGGTGGTCAGGGAAAAGACCTCGTCAAGATCGGCCAGCCGCTCAGCCGGCAGAGGGGAGGGCAGGTGACGCAGGAAATGAAGCCACTCGTGCGTGGTCCAGCCATCGGTTTTCAGCGCTCCGGCCTTCACCCCGGCGGCAAAATAGCCCGCTGCGGCGGCGGCTTTTTCCAGCGCGGCGGAACGAACCGCAGGCAGGTTGCCCGGAAGACCGGGGCCGTAAACCCATTCCCTGATTCGCAGCCCGGCTGCCAGGGCCCTGTCTTTTGCAAGGAGCTCCCGGTCCAGGAAGGAAAGGAACCCCTCGGTGGTCATCGGCTGAAATGAGAACCTGTCAAAATAGCTGCGCAGAAAAACATCCCAGCGTTCACGGCCAAACGCATTTTCAAGCATACGCAGAAAGAGATAGCCCTTCTCATAGGCGACATCTGTCATTCCATCATCTGGATCACGGCCGGCGAGGTCGAGCTTCAGATGCGTATCGGCAGGATGATCCTTGAGCAACTCATCGACCGTATTGCTGAGCTCATCAAGCCCCAGCCGGGCCAGCATCTCATCGTATTCCCTGCCGTAGAGGCGCTCCATGATCCGGTGCTCGAGGTAGACCGTGAAACCCTCGTTGAGCCAGAAGTCATCCCAGGTCGCATTGGTGACCAGGTTGCCCGACCAGGAGTGAGCGAGCTCGTGGGCCACCAGGGCCACCAGCGACCTGTCACCGGCAAGGATTGTCGGGGTGGCAAAGGTGAGGCGTGGATTTTCCATTCCCCCGAAAGGGAAGCTCGGCGGCAGGACCAGGATATCGTAGCGCCCCCACCGGTAAGGCCCGAAGAGCTCTTCGCAGGCCAGCATCATCTTCTCGGTATCGGCGAATTCCCAGGCCGCGCTCTCAACCAGGGACGGCTCGGCATAGACTCCTGAGCGCTCACCCAGGGCCTTGAAGCCGAGGTCACCAACCGCCAGGGCCATCAGGTAGGAGGGAATGGCCTGCGGCATCTCAAAAAGAAATCGTTTCCTTCCCCCGGGCAGCTCCCGGGGCTCTCCCCGGCTCCCGGCGCTCATGACTGCCGTGAGTGGCTCGGGCACCTCGACAGCCGCGGTGTAGGTGAACCGGACCGCCGGGGTGTCCTGGCAGGGGATCCAGGTCCGCGCCAGGATCGCCTGGGACTGGGTAAAGAGAAACGGCTGCTTCCTGCCGGCGGTCTGCCGGGGCTCCAGCCACTGCAGCGCATCCGCCTCCCCGGTGGTTTCGTAGGCGATGAGCACCTCCTCGGTGCCGGGCTCAATCCGCACGACAAGGGGCTGGCCAAGCAGGGGCCTCTCCTCTCCCAGCTCAAAGCTCGCCTCCCGGATGCTGCCGCTCTCAAGAAGCTGTACCCGCCGGATCGTCAGCCCCCTGGTGTCGAGGCGGAGCTCCCGGGCACCGGAGAGGTTGCGGATCTTCCAGGAAGCCTCTGCCCGGATGGTCCTGCTGCTGAAATCGACATCCAGCAAGAGCGTAAGGTGGGTAACAGCCACCTCCGCCGGGTTCGAAAAGGAATGGGGATCCTTGATGGCCAGGGCGCCCCCATTCGGCTGGCGACCGGCACATCCGGAGACTGCGGCAAGAAGCAGGAGAGCCGGCAGCAACCCTGCCACCCACCAGCGAGCCTGCGTTTTCGGACAACGGCCGGTTTGCATATTTTCCCTTTCTCCACCTCAAGCTTCATTTAGTTCACCAAGTGAACCACACTATACTTTAAGCACAGCGGAAGGCCAACGCGCACACAGGAAGCACAAGATGTCTCTAATCTACCTCGGCGTCGATATCGGCGGAACAACCTGCGGCGTCTGCACTGCGGATGAGCAGGGCCGGTTGCTTGGAGAGACCACCATCCCAACCGGCAAAGGAGAAAACGGCTGGGAAGGCACAGTCAGCCGGTTGATCGGCTACGCCAGGGAACTTGTCGAGGCCAACCCGGGCGCCGAGCCACGGGCAATCGGGATCTCCTGTGGTTCGCCCATGGACCGGGAGGCCGGGATTATCCAGGAACCGGCAAACCTTCCCGGCTGGCGGGATGTTCCCATCGTGAGCCTGTTGCGGGATGCGTTCCCCCAGGCCGCGGTTCATCTTGAAAACGATGCCAACGCCGGGGCACTGGCAGAATATCACTTTGGAGCCGGCCGGCACGAGCGACCCTCCAACATGGCCTTTCTTACCTTCGGAACCGGGCTCGGTGCCGGCCTGGTCCTCAACAGGCAGCTCTACAGGGGGACCTCTAATTATGCCGGAGAGATTGGCCATGTCCGGCTGGAGCAGGATGGCCCGGTCGGCTGTGGCAAGGCCGGCAGCTGGGAGGGCTTCTGCTCAGGTGGCGGCATCGAACAGCTGGCCGCAGCCGGACGCCGGAGCTGGCAGGGAGAGACCTGCCTCGACAAGGATAAGATCACCGCGGCAGATGTCGGCCAGGGCGCTCTCAGGGGCGACGAGCTCTGCCTCGAGATTCTCTCTACCTCCGGCAGCTACCTGGGCCGGGGCCTGGGAATCCTGGTCGACATCCTCAACCTGGAATTGATCGTGATCGGCTCCATTTTCGCCCGCTGCGAAGAGTTCCTGCGGCCCGCGATGGAAGCCGCCCTGCAGCAGGAAGCCCGGCGCGAAACGCTCGAGTGCTGCCGGGTCGTAGCGGCCGCACTCGGGGAAGAGATCGGCCTCTACTCATCCCTGTGCGCCGCGTACCATGGAGAGTCCACCCTTGAGGCGACCGCCGGAGCGTCGGACACGAAAGCTTGAGGCCGGCTTTACCCGTCTGTTCGCAGCTTTTCAACCGCGCGGCGCAGGGTTCCCTGGCTGGAAGCGCCACCCCTGGCTTCGCCTCCCTCGGCAGCCGGCCCGACAGGGGCAGGCGGCCGGCCTATCTCCTCCAGCAGTTCGTGATCGATGGAGATGTCTCGCCCCTCCCTCAGCCCGCTGTAAAATCCTTTCCGGGCCGTGTCCTTCGCCTGGCGCAGAAGGAGCTCCTTCACAGCCTTGCGAACAGCTGAAAGCGGCCGAAGTCGCGAAGGCCGGATCTCCATCAACCTGCCGATATACAGGGCTGCGGGAGTTTCGACAACGGGAGTCAGCGCGCCGCGTTCATCGAGGTCGAGGACCGCCTCCTGCAGGTCGAGAGGGAGCCCGGCGGCCCCCGCTCTCCTGATAATCCAGCCGACATCGCCACCAGATTGCCGGGTCCTCTTGTCATCGGAATACCTGGCAGCGAGGTCTCCAAAGTCAGCCACCTCGGCGGGCAGCGCCCTTGCCTCCTCGAGGGCCGCCCGGGCTCTCTCCACCAGGGCGAGCCGGCCGGCATCGTCGGTCCCCGAGGGAACCCTGATGGAGATCACCGCGACCCTTGCCATTTCATGAGTCCGGTACCGGTCGAGATGGCCCCGGTAGTGCCTGGAGATCTCATCTTCACTCACCTCCACGCCTTCCAGCAGCGGCTTCAGGTTTCGGGCCAGGTACCGGCCGACCATCGCCTGCCGCAGGAGCCGCGCCACCTCCGGGTGCTTGTCGTAGCCTTCCTCGAGCGCTTTTTTATACACCAGCTCCTCATCTACGAGATGGCGAAGAACACTCTCGGGCTTGTCGATGCCCGGGTAGCTCCGCGGAGATTTTTCGGCGGCCCTGGCCAGGGCCGTCTTGAACTCATCCTCCGTCACCGCGCCCTCATCGATGCGAGCGAGAACCCTGCCGCTTTCGACCTCTGCCACTCCTCCCTGGTCGCAGCAGACACCTCCCAGGAGGAGAAGAGCTACAGCCCCGATGGCCAGGAGATGGTTTGTTCCGAAGGTCATTTTCATCATCTTAATCACAGGCTCGTGCAGAATTCCATAGTCAGCGGCATGACCGATCTACCACCTCGCCGGCATACATACCTATTCTTTCTTTCGCCCAGCAGCGCCGAGTTCTTGACCTGGATATTTTTTCGGCCCTTCGCCCCCTGGGTAGCCGCCAATTACAGCCTCGGGAGAGCCTGATTCCCACTGGTAATCCCCCTGCCGGAGTTCTATCCTCAGCCCTCTTGAGAGCAACTTTACCGCTCTTTGAAATAAGCCGGGACATCGAGTCACCATGGATTCCAGTAAAACCGCCCCCTCCACTGAAGAGTTTTCTGTAAATGGCCGGACCTACCGACCACCTGCACGTCCCCTGGCGGTGATCTGTATCGATGGCTGCGCTGACGAATACCTTGACGCCTCCCTGGCCCGGGGGCGTATGCCTGTATTGGCACGTCTTCTTGCCTCAGGCGCCTACCGCGCTATGGCCCGGGGCGCCCTGCCCTCCTTTACCAACGTCAACAACTCATCCATTGCAACCGGCACCCCTCCCTCTGTTCACGGGATCAGCGGCAATTTCTTTCTCGATCCGGAATCCGGCGAGGAGGTCATGATGAATTCTCCATCTTATCTCCGCTGCGGAACCATCCTGGCAGCGGCCGCCAACGCCGGGCGAAAAGTCGCCATGGTCACGGCCAAAGAGAAGCTCAGAGACATTCTCTCCCATGAGCTGGAGGGAATCGCATTCTCCGCGGAAAGGGCAGACCAGGCTGAAGAGAGCACCCATGGCATCTCGGGGGTGGAGGAGCTGGTGGGAGAGCCCGTCCCGGAGATCTACAGCGCAGCTGCCAGCCTCTTCGTTCTCAAGGCGGGCACGGCACTTATCGAGTGCGGTAAGGCGGACTTCCTCTACCTCTCCCTGACCGATTACATGCAGCATAAATTCAGGCCGGAAGATTCCGAGTCGCTTGATTTTTACGCAGACATCGACCATGAGCTCGGAAGATTGCTCGAACTCGGCGCCATCGTCGGAGCAACTGCCGACCATGGCATGAACGCCAAGCAGACTCCCACGGGGGAGCCCAAGGTAATCTACCTTGAGAGTCTTCTCCGACAGGAGCTCGGCGACGGGGTCAAGGTCATCCTGCCGATCACCGACCCCTATGTCCTCCACCACGGAGCCCTCGGCTCGCTCGCCTGCGTACACCTGCCGGACTCCGCCAATGCCGGCGCAGTCATCTCCCGGCTGCTCGAGCTCGATGGTGTCACCGAGGCCTACGAGCGCCAGGTGGCCGCTCAGAAACTCGAGCTGCCTGCAGACCGGATCGGCGACATCGTCGTCCTCTCGGGGCGGGATGTCGTACTTGGCCGGACGCCGGAGGACCATGATCTCGAAGCTGTAAAAGACGGCCTGCGCTCCCACGGCGGGCGCTACGAAGAGATGGTTCCCTTCTTTCTCTCAGAAAAAATTAGCGACGAGTATTCCTGCAGGACAGGAGACCTGCGGAACTTCGACATCTTCGAATTCACCAGCAACGGGAGCCAGACATGATCGATTATCCCTGCTACATTGCCGGGAGGGCGGTTTCAGGCGATGAGAAACTGTCCGTCTACAACCCCTATACAGGAGAGGTGGCCGGCACTGTCGCCAGCCTCGGGAAAGCCGAAACCATCGAGGCTATCGAGACTGCACTCAAGGGCGGTGAGCCCCTGAGCCGCTACCAGCGCTACGAGATCCTCGACAAGGCCAGGCGTATGCTTACCGAAAGAGCTGAGGAGTTCTCTTCCCTCATCACGCAGGAAGCAGGCCTCTGCCTCAAGGAAACAACCTACGAGGTCGGCCGCGGCCATGACGTCCTGCAGTTCTCAGCCATGGAGGCTCTGAAGGATGACGGGGAGATCTTCTCCTGCGACGTCTCTCCACATGGAAAAGCCCGCAAGATCTTTACCCTGCGCGAACCTCATAAGCTGGTCGCCGCCATTACCCCCTTCAACCACCCTCTCAACCAGGTGCTTCACAAGATCGCTCCGGCTATTGCCAGCGGGACCCCCACGATCCTGAAACCTGCCAGCAAGACCCCGCTGGTTGCTGTGAAGATCACAGAGTTGCTCTACGAGGCAGGGCTGCCCGGCTGGATGTTGAGTGTGCTTGTGGGGCCAAGCTCCGAGGTGGCTGATACGCTGGTCACAGACCCCCGCGTCGAGGTGGTCAGCTTTACCGGCGGTGAAGAGGTTGGCAAGCTGATCGCCGAGCGTGCCGGATACAAGAAGCTGGTCCTCGAGCTCGGTGGCAATTCCCCCCTGATCATCCTGGAGGATGCCGACCTCGAGCTTGCCATCAACCTTGCAGCAGAGGGCTGTTTTCGAAATTCGGGCCAGCGCTGCACCGCGGTAAAACGACTCCTCGTGCATGAGCAGATCCTCGAAGAATTCACCACGCGATTCACCGAGGAGGCTGCCAAATATAACTACGGAGACCCAAGCGACCCCGAAACCCGGGTCGGCACGGTCATCGACGAAGAGGCAGCCATCTATCTCGAAAACGTGGTCAAGGATGCCGTTGCCGCAGGCGCCCGGGTCCTCCTCGGAGGCGAACGAGATGGCGCACTGCTGGCCCCGACGGTCATTGCCGATGTGCCGCGAGATGCCGACATCGTCGTCAAGGAGTCCTTCGGGCCCCTCGCTCCCATCATGTCCATCAGTGACATCGAGGATGCCATCGACCTTGCCAACTCAACGGCCTACGGCCTCTCCTCGGGAATTGTAACCAACGACATGAACCGGGCAATCCAGGCGGTCAAGGGAATCCAGACCGGGACCGTCAATATCAACCAGGTGCCGGGCTACCGGATCGAGTGCTCGCCATTCGGCGGCGTCAAGGATTCGGGACTCGGAGTCAAGGAAGGCGTCATCGAGGCGATGAAGGGCATGACCTATGTGAAGACCTTCTCGATGCCCTGGTAGGAACAAGGAGGCGAAACCGACATGACCAACCCCGAACAAAACAGCCCGGGAAAAGACAAGCTCCTCTTTACCCCCGGCCCG
>CAJWZY010000068.1 GCA_913050545.1 uncultured bacterium
CTCCGGCCGAAAGAGCGAGTTCACATAGGCCAGCCGTGAGAACCTGTAGCCGGGAATGACCTCCTCGGTGATGGCACAGCCACCCACCAGCTCACGGCTCTCGAGAACCAGCACCTTGCGCCCCGCCTTCGCAAGATAGCAGGCCGCCACCAGGCCGTTGTGCCCGGCGCCAATAATGACCACGTCATATTTCTTCATTCTCAGCGCGCCCTCTTCAGCTTCCACCGCCGAAATACAAATCATAGCCGCAGATCATGATCGCCAGATCGACGAAGGCATGGCTGAGCCAGGCACCATAGAGTGATCCGCTGCGCTGGTAAAGGACCGACCAGATCACTCCTCCCACCGCCACACAGAGCGACAGGGGGATCGTCACGCTCCAGAAATATTCCCCCGGGAGGAAGCTGTTGATGACAACCACATGGTGCGCCATGAAGGCCAGGCTCGACAGCAGGTTCGCCCTGGCAATCCCGAGATAATGCCGTGCGCGACCGTAGACAAACCAGCGCCAGTAATACTCTTCGAGGAGGGAATGGATCAGCGAATAGAACACAGCGACGACCAGGAAGCCGCCGGGAGTGTCGGCACCGAGACCCTTCAGCTTCTCGCCGAGAGCAGCCGGGGTACCGCTGAAGGCCGGGTGATGCTTGATGTAGCCGTAATACAGCCCCAGGCAGGCGGCCAGGATCACCAACCCGCTCAGCGCCCCGGAGATAAGATCCCTGGTGGAACCCCCCCGGATCCCACGGGGCTGGCGCAGAATCAGCCAGATCCAGACGGCCGGCAGGGCAAACTGGACCAGCTTGCTCAGGGCTCCCAGGGGCAGCATCCAGGACTCGCCGCTGAAAAGAACAAAATAGACCCAGGCGGCAAGAGTTGGAAAGGACGCCGCGAAAATCAAAACCAGGATTTCAGGGGCTTTTTTCACCGGCATCATAATTCCCCCGCTAACAGGAATAGCCGAGGCGAAGAGCTTCGAGCGTCAGCAGCTCGCCGGGCCCGCCCTCGGGATTGATGAACCACTCAAAGGTGCTCTCACCCAGCTGGAGAATCGGTTCCCATTCGGGTGGATTTGCCATCCATTCACCCCCCGGCCCCTGCATATGGCTGCGATCGGACGAGAAGGTGGAGAGGTATTCTTCAGCATCCAGCACGCGGAACACCGGCTCGAAGATGTCGGGGAGATCATCCGGATTTCGGAAGGTGTTGGCAATATAGCCGCCCATGGGAATCGGCATGCCGAGCTTTGTATCAAGATCCCAGGCCATCCATTCTTCATCGGAGGCCATAAGAAAGGCGTGGTAATCCCAACAGACCGGCTCATCGGTATCGCCGCAGATCTTCTGGTTCCACAGCCGGCAGATCCCTCCGTGGCTGAGCACAAAAACGACCTTCAGCTCGATGCCCTCAAAGATGGGCTCCCGGCAGAGCTGCCATACGTTCTCTTCGCAAAAGCTGGGAGCGTATTTGAACCTGGTGAGATGCTCTTCCATGGCTGTCACTCTCCCCTCGCCGCTGCTTCATAGGCATCCACCAGGGAGCGTGCCGCCTCTTCTACTCTCCCATCGGCGATAGCCTGGGAGCTGAAAAGAGAACCGCCAACGCCAAAGGCCGCCGCCCCGGCAGAATGAAATTCTCCGAGGGTCTCAGCATTCACGCCACCGGTGGGCATGAGCCGTATCTCCGGCAGCGGGCCACTCAGGTCCTTCAGGTAACCCGGTCCGAAATGATTTGCCGGGAAGACCTTCACCATCTCCGCACCCAGGCTCCAGGCCTCATAGATCTCGCTCGGGGTCAAGGCACCTGCCATCACAGGCACCCCACGCTCACCGCAGGCCGAGATCACCTCTGCCGACACTATCGGCGTCACGATAAAGGACGCGCCGGCCCCCAGGGCCTGGTCGAGGTCCTCGAGAGTACAGACCGTCCCGGCCCCTACCTGGAGCTCATCGCCACCTTCTTCGATGGCCGCGGCAATCGCCTCGACTGCCGAGGGAGAATTCATCGTCACCTCGATACAGCGCAGCCCGCCGGCCATGGTGGCCCCTACCAGCTGGCGTACCGTCTCCACCTCGAAGCCCCTGAGGATTCCGACGATCGGCAGCTCCGCGAACCTGTCCCGGTTGAACTCCTTGCCCAAGCCTTCAACTCCCGATATCGATGATGATCTTACCGGTCTGCTTCCCCTCCTCGAGATAGCGGTGGGCCTCGGCCAGCTCAGCAAGGGGAAACACCCTGTCGATCACCGGCTTCAGCCTGCCTTCTCCCATGAGGGCAAGAACCTGCTCCAGCTCATCCCTGCGGCCCATCGTCGACCCCAGGATAGACTGGCCCATGAAGTATACACTGGAAAGGTTCACCGTGACCTCGGCGCCTCCCGTCGTGCCGCAAAAAACCAGGCGGCCGCCCTTGCTCAGGCTGGCGAGGTCACACTCCCAGTTGGGCTCGCCCACATGGTCAAAGACGACGTCTGCTCCACGACCCGCGGTAAAATCCATAACTCGCTCACGAACATCCTCCTCGCGGTAATTCGCAGTCTCCTCGGCTCCGCAGCGGCGGGCATGTTCGAGCTTGGCGGGGGTGCTTGATGTCGCCAGCACACGGGCTCCGAGATGGGTGGCGATCTGGATAGCCGCAGTAGAGACGCCGCTCCCAGCGGCCTGGACGAGGACCTTCTCACCCGGCCGAACTCCCGCACGGGCCACCAGCATATGCCAGGCGGTGATGTAATTGATCGAAACCGCGGCCGCCTCCTGCATCGAGAGCGCCTCCGGCTTGGCGAAACAATTCGCGGCGGGAACCGCGATCCTCTCCGCCATCCCCCCATCCCTGGCTGCTCCGTAGATCCGGAAATCAGGACAGAGCTGGTCATCGCCGGCCTGGAGCGCCTGCTCGTCTCCGTGCCCCTCACAGGGATAGATAACTACCTCGTCACCCGGCTCGAGCCCGCTGTCCGCAGGAGCCTCCAGCACGGTACCGGCCGGATCGCTGCCGGGGATGAGCGGCAGTGGAAAAGTTCGTTTGCCACCGAGACGGACCCAGATATCCAGATGGTTGAGTCCGCAGGCCGCGACCTCTACGAGGGCATCCGCAGGACCCGGCTCGGGTTCCGGTCGCTCACCCACCCTGAGGACCTCCGGCCCTCCATGTTCCTCGATATACGCGGCTCTCAAATCCTGCTACCTCCTGCCCTCCTGGCGGAGGGTATCTTACGCAATCCAGCGCCAGGATACAGCACAACAATCCATCTGCCCGGGCTATCCACTGGACCTCGCCGGGGCGAACCCTACAATACAGCGCCCTGCTCAATAACAACATCCGAGGACCGCGTCTTGAAACCAACATCCCTGCTGGGACTTTCACTTGAATTGATCGGCGAGGTCGCCGAGCCAGGACCCTACCCGGCCGATGCCAGGGTGGGCCGTTTCTTCAGAGGTAAACGGTTCCTGGGAAGCCGGGACCGGCGCTTCATATCCGGCGCGGTTTATTCCTGGCTGCGTTTCCATGACCGCGCCCGGCCGCGCTGGAAATGCTGGTCCAAGCTGAGAAACCTCCAGGATATCGAATCCGGCTCAAAGCAGAGCATGTTCCTGCTCGACATCCTCGCGCTGGCACAGGATGGGAATTTTCCGTGGGAATTCACTCCCACCTGCGAAGCGATGATTGAATGGGGGGACCTCGAGGACCATGAGCTCGATGACCGGGTCCGGCAGGCTGCCACTGATTCCTTTCTCGATGATCAATGCTGGCCGGAAGATCCCGCCGAACGCTTCGCCGCGGAGACCAGCATGCCGCCCTGGCTCGGGCGCCTGCTCCTTGAGCAGATGGGTGAAGAGGAGGGGCGGGAATTCGCCAACCAGCTCTGCACGGGAGCCGACGTGAATCTCCGCGTCAACACCAGGAGAGCAACCCGGAAAAAGGTGCTGCGCAGTCTCCAGCGGGAGACCGATGCCGAGGTTGAGCTGTCAAGATACAGCCCGAACGGATTGCGCCTGAACAAGCGCATCAACCTCACCGCCACTACCGCCAGCCGCAAGAGCTGGATCGAGGTCCAGGACGAGGGAAGCCAGATCGCGGTCTTCTCCACCGATGCAGCCCCTGGCATGACCGTGATCGATGCCTGCGCGGGCAGCGGCGGTAAAACACTCGGGCTGGCCGACCTCCTTCTTGCCGAAGGGGGGGAGGGAGAAGTCCCCGCCCATCTTCAGAGTCGTCTGATCGCCTGCGAGATCGAAAACCGGAAGCTCCAGGAGCTCCGGCGCCGCACGAAGGAAGCACGCCTGACAGACAAGGTCGAATACGCCCTGATCGGTGAAGAAGGCGATCTCTCCAATACGCTGCCCCGCGCCCACCTGGTGCTCGTTGACTCACCCTGTACCGGGCTCGGCACCCTTCGACGCAACCCGGAGGCAAAGAACCGGTATGGCCTCGAAGATGTCGAGCGGTTCCAGTCTCTCCAGCTGAAGATCCTCGAACGCTTTGCAGCCCTCGTACGTCCTAGCGGACGACTCGTCTACGTCACCTGCTCCTTCCTCGATGGCGAATGCGACGAGGTGGTGAGGCTTTTCGAGGAGCGCCATCCGCAGTTCAGCGCATCTCCTTCCTTCTGGGCCTCGAAGCGCCTCCCCGCCACCTGTCTCGATGGGCACAAGATCCGGCTCGGGCCTTCAACCACCGGAACCGATGCTTTCTTTATCGCCTCCTGGCGGCTTGAGAAACCGGGCAGGAGCGACTGAGGCCACGATGGGGAAATGCTGGGGGTTGCCGGGCACCTGAGCCTGTACAATACCTGGCGTGCCACCTGCCAAGACCACACCGACACCTTCCCTGCCCGACGAAGCCCTTCAGTTGCTCAGGGGTTTCAGGCGCCGGCGTCTGCTGCTGACCCTGGCAAGGGGATGCGCTTTCTGGGCCGGCACAACCGCCCTCTTCCTCATGCCAGCCCTGCTGCTTGACCGTTTCCTGCTGCTGGAAACCCCGCAGCGGATCTCGATCAGCTGGACCACCCTTTCAGCCTCTGGCGCTTCAATGTTCTTCTTCCTGGTGCTGCCGCTTCTTCGCCCATGGTCCCTCCTGCGCTGCGCCGCGGCCATCGAGAAGGCCCAGCCCGCGCTGGAGGGCTCCCTGCTGAGCATCGTGGAGCTCTGCCAGGCAAAGAAACCAGGATGCTCCGGGGAGCTCCTCGAGTCCCTGCGGGTGGATACCGCAGGACGGTGCCCGCGAGTCAGGATCAGCAGAATCCTGCCCGCGCAACAGGCAACCCGGACAATGGTCAGCGCTATCATCTTCTGCCTCCCGCTGCTGGCCGCGACAGCCGGGGATCCCCCGGGAATGGTGCAGCTTGGCAGGAGGCTCCTCAATCCCCGGCAGCAGGAACTTCCCAGGCCGAGCACCACCTTCTTCCTGGCCAGGGCGGACAGCAACATCGTCGGCCGTGGGCAAGAGGTCACCATCACGGTTT
The DNA here is from genome assembly GCA_913050545.1 of uncultured bacterium. Taxonomy (GTDB): domain Bacteria; phylum Planctomycetota; class UBA8108; order UBA8108; family UBA8108; genus UBA8108. The sequence continues at coordinate 5,462 of CAJWZY010000068.1, forward strand.
CCATCGAGCGCGGCACCCCCGCTAAGCTTGTTCTGCTCACCAGGGAGGAAGCTCCGGAGGAAACAGCCTCCTGGAAGGAAACCAGCATAGAACAGAAGACCAGCTCCCCGGCAGGTGACCGGCCTGCCACGATTGCCCACAAGCTGAAGGCCCTTTCGAGCTTCACCTTTCGTGTTCGCGGCGGAGACTTCATGAGTCCGGCGCAGAAGGTCGAGGTGCGCTCCCCTCCCACCCCCCGCACCTTCAGCATCACCTACCATTACCCGGAATACACGGCGCGCAAAGACCGAACGGTTCAGAAAAGCTCCGGCAATATTTCTGCTCTCAGAAACAGCCGGGCAGACATTGTCCTGGAGGCGGACAGGGAGCTCGCCAGGGCGGCTATCCTGCTCGGCGCGAGGAGGATCCCGGGGCGGGTCGATGGGCAGCAGGCCACCTTCGGGGACCTGGCGATCAACGAGGATGGGGAATACCGCATCGAGCTGGAAACCCCGGACGGGATCCGCTCCCACGAAGGTGAGCCGTATTCCATCCGCATCCTGGAGGACAACCCCCCGCGGATTGCCATTCTCTCACCACGGGAGAGAGAGCTGGAGGTAGAAAGCAGCGGGACCCTCCAGCTCAGATACAGGGCCGAAGACGACTACGGCATCAGCTCGGTTGAGCTCATGCTGCAGACCCCGCGCGAAGCGCGGGTGCTGCCGGTATTCAGGGAAATCAACGTTCGCAAGAAGCCGGGTCTTCGTGACGCGACCTATGCCTTCAGCATAGGAGCTACCGGCGCCCGGCCTCCGGAAACACTCTCCCTGAGGCTCCGGGTCCGGGATGGACTTGGAGGCGAGAGTCTCTCCGCGGAACGAAAACTCAAGGTGACCTGGCCCGGAGATGCTCCCGAGGGCCCCGGCTGGCTACCCTCTCTCCAGGCTCTGAACAGGAACCTTAAAGAGCTCGCGACCCTCTGGAGCAGCCCCGTGACCAGGGGCCACGGCGACGAGGCGGCTGAGAACCTGGTCGTGATCCGAACACTCTGCCTGGAGCTCTCGCGGCTCTGCCTTGAAACCGCGGCCCGCCCGCCGCTGCCGGCAGCCAGCCGTTTCGCTCTTGAATCAGTAGCCTTCCGCCTGCGCGCCCTCGCTGATGAGGAGATCTCACAGTTGTGGCAACAGGCAACCGGGCCCGCCGCAGAACCCGCGCCCCCCTCCCGCACGAGCGATAACGAGCCTCACCAGGGTGGCCTGGAGAAGATCACCACTCTTACCCGGCTGCTGGAATCCCTGGTGATCTCAGAAGAGCTCGAGGAAGCTCATGAAGCCCTCCGGGTCGCGGCCCACGACTGCAATCTTCTTGGAGCAGAAGCCGCCAGCTCCAGCCCCACGGCAATACCAGGGCGCAGCGCCGAGCGGCTGAGCGGGCTGATCGAGGAGGTCATCAGCTGCGCAGCCGGGATCGACCGCCTGCGAAAGAACCTCGGACCCGCACGAGCCGGACTCAAGGACGAGCTGGAAGGCTCGGTGAGGGCCATCTCCTCCTCGCTGACCGCCGAGCTCGAGCTGGCGCGCAAGGCTGCTGAAAAGGAAGACCCAGCCGAGCTGGAATCACCCCTGCAGCGTGCCGCGGACTCCTTCAGCCGCCGGGTTGATTCTCTTTCCGAGCTGCATCTCGCTGCGCTCCAGGAATACCGCCAGGCTCGCCAGTGGCAGGTCCCCGAGAGTGAGTTCGCCGGCTTGCTCGAGAAGGTGGACGCGGCCTGGAAGAACGACAGCTCCCGCCGCGAGCTGCTCACGGCTGCCCGAGGCGTGTTTACCCGGGTTGCCTGGCGAAACGAAACCGGACAGAACTTTGAGTATTCCGATTTCGAATCAGCCTCCCTGCTTGGAGCTGTTTCGGAGCTGCTTGAGCGAGTGCTCGAAGAAGATGCCACCCGCAGCTCCCCCGCCCGGGGCGAGAAAGGTACCTTGCTGATAGGTGGCCTGGCAAGGGCCGCCCGCGACCTGGAGCCGGCTCTCTGGCTTGGCCGCTCCCTCCAGCTGGTGCAATGGATCGCCGCCGGTGAGGAATCGGTGGCCTGGCGACTTGAGGGAGTGGAAAAATTCCATGCCCGCCGGCTCGGCCTTGCCCGCCGCGCCCAGGCTGACATCGGGGACTGCCTGGGCGACCTGCTCTTGAGGCTCCGGTCAGATAAGGGCGTGGCTGCCCGGTTCCCGCAAGAGAGGATGGCGCCCGTGGTGGAGGTGCTTGGCGAGGCCCTTACCAGGGCGCAAAACAACCTGGAACATCTGCGGGGTGAAACGGCCGATCCCGCAGCAGCGGCCCTGGGCGTTCAGCGCTGCGCCTCCCTGCTCGAGGAGGCAACCGGCAAGCTCGAGGAAATGCGCCGGCAATCCCTCGCCGGACTGGCTGACTCCGCCCGCTGGCTGCGAAGCAACCGGGGAACCATCAACCAGCGGCTCGACCGGCTTGCCGAGAGCCTCCTGGAACATGGAAAAACCCTTAAAGACTCAGCCACCGTCGATTCGATCGAGGGCAAAAGCGGCGGCGAGTTGATCATCGAAGCGTTGGTTACCTGGACTGAGAATGTCCGCCAGGCGAGGAAGCTGGCAAGAGAGATCCGCCAGGCTGCGGACCAGCAGGCCGAATCGGGAACCAGCCCGGTGATGGTGGCAAACCTGGAGAGGGCGTCAACCGCCCTGCTTGCGCTGGTCGCCGGGCCTCTCGGGCGTTGCGGCGCTGACCTACGGCGAGCGCTCACATCAGACAGAGATGACCGCGAGCTCCTGCTCTCCTCCGCCTCGGCAGCCGTCTTCGAGGCAGCCGCCGGAATACAGAAGATCTCCGAGGCGCTCGACATCCTCGACTCCAGGGAGCTTGCAGAGCTCAGCGGCAAGGAGCTCGAAGAGCTGGTCACCGCCGCAACGGACCTGGCCGCGGCCGGCTCGATGGATCTTTCCCTCATCGAGATGCGGGCCCGGCTCCTGCTCGATGCCGCGCTGCGGGCATCGCGTGAGCTGAGAAGGCGGCTGCCGGGCCTGAGGGCACGGGCCGACCTGCTTGACCACCTCGAGGCGGCAGCCGAACGCTTTTCCTCCGCCCTGAAACAGGCCATGGCTGGCGATGCACCAGGAGCCCTCGCACGGCTCGGCGAAGGGATCACCCGGATGGAGCAGGCCATAGCCCTCGCAAAAAACGCCCGGGGAGAAGCCAGGGGGCAGCTCGAGAGCACCTCCCCGCAAACCCAGGCCGCCTCAAAACCCGGGCCCGGCGAAGAGCTCAACAAGGAGCTCGAATCTGCACGCCGGGAGCTCGAGAAACTGCTGGAGATAGAGAAACTTCGCAAGGAGGCTTCCGGCCTCCTGGAGAGGCTGCTGGCAGAGGAAGAAAACCCGCAGGAGCAGCTGGAGGCGGCACAGCAGGCGCAGGAGAGCCTGGCACAAGGCATCGAAGAGCGCGTGCCCTCAACCAGCGTCATCATCGAGCTGGTCTCCAGGCTGGCAACGCTCCAGAAGCTGGGCAGGGAGACCGCATCGGAAACGCGCTACCTGGAGGAAGAGGCCCGCCAGGCGCTGGCCGCCTCCAGCGATGGTGACGCGTCTGTCCTGGCGGGTAAGCTTGCAGGGGAACAGCAAAAGCTCGAAAAGAAGATCCTCGGACTGGTGGACAGCTTT
>CAJWZY010000069.1 GCA_913050545.1 uncultured bacterium
CCTGCAGGCACGGTTTCAGATCCACCGCAGCTGCAGAGAAACAGCAACACTACCGGGCCGCCCAGATTTTTGAACAACTGCATTTGATCGCGCATCTCGGTTTCACCAGCTACTGGGAAGGACCCGATCCTGCCCACTCACCGCCTGAAGAGGCCTCCAGTTTATTCTCGACAGCTTTCATTTGCCAGTCTCCCTCCCTCTTCTATGTTGGGACTGCCCGTTCATCACGTTACAATGCGACAATTCCCTTCATTTACCGGATGTTCCCATGGCGAAATGCATACATTGCGGCCAGAAAAAAGGCAAACGGCTGTGCCCCGCCCTCGAAGGCTTCATCTGCGCGCAATGCTGCGCAACCCACCGCCTCCAGGATATCCAGTGCCCGGCAGACTGCACCTACCTCCAGTCAGAATTTTACCAGCAGGGACGCAGGAACCAGAAAGCCCGGTCGAGAGGGAAGATGTTCATCGAAATCGTCGAAAATAATTTCCACTCCGAGGCCGCTCGTGGATTCGCCTTCATGGTCCAGGCTGATATCTACTGGTGGTGCTCCGGGCAGGGTAAGCTGCCCAACCTGGCGATTGCCGAAGCCATGGAATCTGCCTGCTCAGGCCTGGCAAAAATTCCAGTGGTGCAGGATTCGGACAACCCCCTGGCCGACTTCCTGGGGAAATTGCTCAGCACAAGCTCCCGGTACGAAGCCCTGAGCACCGGGGATTTCAAAGAAGACTCGCAAAGAAAGGTGCTCGAAAATCTGGCTGCCATCGCCAGGAAGCATGGCGGAAATGAAGATCCCGGAAAATGCAGCTCCTTCCTGGAGGTGACCAGCTCCTATTTCGACCAGCTTGATTTCGAGGCAGACCTGGATTACTCCCCACTTGAGGAGCTGAGTAACAAGAACGAGGCTGGGGCTGAGAAAGAAGATGAGCAGGGCAGCGGCCTCATCATCCCCGGGCAATAAAACAAACCTGCGACCCTCTCGAGATGCAATCCAACCAAGAAATCCTGGTCATCGCGGCAACCGACTCCGAGCTGGGGGCGGCAAGAGAGCTGCTGGGCAAAAACACCCGCGGAATCCGTATCGCCACAACAGGAGCAGGCAAGGTCAGCGCTGCGCTCACCGCGCTCGAGCTGGTGCAGGAGAAACGCCCGGACTGGATCATCCAGATCGGCTGTGCCGGAGCCTACCCGACTTCCGGCCTTCACACCGGAGATGCGGCGGTGGCCGACCTTGAAATCTTTGCCGACGAAGGGGTAGAAACCCCCGACGGCTTCCTCTCGATGGAAGATATTGGGCTCCCCCAGGCAGCCAGGGAGGGTGAGCTGATTTATAACAGGGTTCCCGTTCACAGCCCCTCAGCCGCGACCCTCGAATCAATCCGGTCTGTAATCGGTGATGGACCCAGGATAAAAACAGGCCGCTTCTGCACAGTCTCCTGCGGCAGCGGCACTGATTCCGCCGCGGCCAGGATCGTCGAGACCTGGAACCCACTGGTGGAGAGCATGGAAGGCGCCTCTGCCGCCCTTGTTGCCTGGAAGAACAATATTCGCTTCAGCGAGATCCGGGGAATCTCCAACATGACCGGGAACAGGAACCGGGAAGAGTGGGAGATCCCCGCCGCCTGTGAAATCGCAGCCCGGGTCCTGGCCACCTGGGTCACAATGGAAGAAGCCTCCCCATGAAGCCCCTCAGAATAGGTCTCTCCCCCTGCCCGAACGACACCTTTATCTTTCATGCCCTGCTGGAAGGCCTGGTGGAGGTGGAAGGCTACCGCCTGGAGCCAGTCTTCGAGGATGTCGAAACCCTCAACACCCTTGCGCGCGATGGCACCCTGGAGATCACGAAAATCTCCTTTCATGCCTTTGGACATCTTCGCGGGACCTACCAGCTCCTGAAAGCAGGCTCGGCTCTCGGCCGGGGCTGCGGCCCCCTGGTGGTCACCCGGCAGGGAAATGAAGACCTCGACCTGTCAAAAGCAAGGGTAGCCATCCCGGGCAGGCTGACCAGCGCAAATCTCCTGCTGCGCCTCTTCGCGCCGGAACTGGCTCCCGCTTCACTGGTCGAGATGCCCTTCGACCAGATCATGGCGGCGGTCCAGAATGCCGAGGTGGATGCAGGGTTGATCATCCATGAGAGTCGCTTCACCTACCGGGAATACGGCCTCCACCAGCTGGTTGATCTCGGCGACTGGTGGGAAGAGGTCCATGCCCACCCGATTCCCCTCGGAGGAATCATCGCCCGGCGGGACCTGGGAAAAGAAACCATCGAACAATTTGACCGGGCACTTGGAAACAGCATCAGGCATGCGAGAAGCAACCCCGGCGATTCCCGCGAATTCGTCCGCCACCATGCCCAGGAAATGGATGACTCGGTGACAGCAGCTCACATAGACCTCTACGTCAACGATTTCACTGTCGACCTTGGCGAAGAAGGCGAGGCAGCCGTCAGCCACCTGCTCAACGTAGCAGAAGAAAACGGGATCATACCTGCCCGGAAATAGCCCGGCCCCTGGCGCTCCCAGGGGATAAAAAATGGGAGAGTCCTCGGGGATCACTCCCCGGAACTCTCCCGGAACCCTTCCCCGTTTAAACCCCATCGGGGACTGGGGAACCTGGAAAGCCACTACACGCTGATCGAGCCCAGTCGGGCAACGTCGGGATCACATAAGCGTGCAACTCTGGCAACAGGCTCCCCCGAGTAGGATCCTCCAAAGACCGTTTATTTCGTAACCTGGAACGAACTCCCCCGGGCAAGGCCTTGTCAAAAAAGGCGGCTGACCTGGCCGAGGAAACTCTGACTTCACTGTTTTGCACCAGCCCACCAGCCGAGAGCCCGGGAACGTCCAAGCGGGGCAACCACGGGGCGAAAAAGAAACCACCCCCCAACAGGCTCCCCGGGAAATATCGCAAGGAAGCGACAAAACGCACCACTGGCCCCCTCATTGTAGAAACTGAAAAAGACCGTCTGCCCGACAGCTCAATCGTAGAGGCGCAAATTCGGCGTTGCCATCAACTATCAAAGTTTTCCTGCCGCCACACAAACCCCGCGACGAGCGTGGGCAACCCACGATGGCAACAATTGACGCACCCCCTCAATCTGCGTAGAGTGTTGCGTTCAGAAAACCCACCACACACCGGATCAACAGCCCAACAGGATCTCCGAATGTCGAAACTTTTTGTCACAGACCTGGATGTACGAGGTAAACGCGTACTGGTGCGAGCGGACTTCAACGTCCCCCTGCAGGCGGGAGAGATAACCGACGACCGCCGCATCAGGGAGTGCCTGCCCACCGTACAATGGCTCATGGAAAACGGGGCACGGACCATCCTGATGTCCCACCTTGGCCGTCCGGGAGGCCAGCGGGCGGAAGAATTCAGCCTCCAGCCTGTGGCACAACACCTCGGACAGCTGCTTCGACGGGAGGTTCCCCTCGCAGATGATTGCGTTGGCCCGCAGGCGCAGGCGAAGCTCCAGGGACTCGCAGATGGCGGGGTGCTGTTACTGGAGAACCTCCGCTTCCATGAGGGTGAGACCTCCAACGATCCTGAATTCGCCGAGGGGCTTGCCTCCCTGGCTGAAATTTACGTCAACGACGCGTTCGGCACATCTCACCGTTCCCACGCATCCATCACCGGCGTCGCTGACAGGGTCGCGCAGTGCGCGATGGGCTTTCTTCTCAAAAAGGAGCTCGACCTGCTGGGCGGGGCCCTGCAGGACCCGCGCCGCCCCTTTGTTGCCGTCATGGGAGGCTCCAAGGTTTCCGGAAAGATCAAGGTCATCGAAAACCTCCTCGACAAGGTTGACCAGCTGATCATCGGAGGTGGCATGTCCTACACGATCTTCAAGGCCATGGGCCGGGAGATCGGAAAATCACTGCTGGAGGAATCCTGCCTCGAAGATGCCACTGGAATTCTCCAGAGAGCCGAGGCGCTCGGGCCCGGCCGGCTGGTGCTCCCCCTCGACATCCTCGCAGCTGACGCCTTCGACAACGATGCCAGCACCACGGTATGTCCCGCCGGGGAGATCCCGTCCGAACTCGAAGGGCTGGACATCGGACCGCAGACCATCGAGCTCTACGGCAACATCGTCAGGGAAGCTGGCACCGTGATCTGGAACGGACCGATGGGGGTCTTCGAGATGCCGACCTTCGCAAACGGAACAAACGCCGTGGCCGCCGCGCTGGCGGAGGCTACTGAGCGGGGCGCAACCACCATCGTCGGTGGAGGCGACTCTGCCGCTGCTGTCAAGGCAGCAGGGCTCAGCGAAAGTGTTTCGCATGTATCTACAGGCGGCGGCGCATCCCTGAAGCTCCTCGAAGGCGGCGACCTGCCAGGTGTCTCCGCGCTCTGCGACAAGGCCTGAGCCGGCCGCCCCTCAGGCGAAAGGCTCGGGATTCCAGGCCCCGAAATTGTCGAGGTAGACCTGCAGGGCCGGTGCTTGCTCAGCCCTCTGCCGAAGCCAGTCTCCTGCCTCATCGACGAGGGCCTGTTCAGCCTCGATTGATATTTCCCCGGTAAGCACCCTTGTTCGCAGGAAGACGAAGTAGGTATCGAGGACATCGTGCATACAGTAGTCATTGATCTGCCGCAGCTTCCCCTCTGCGTAGAGTCCCGCCACCTGGTCTCCGCTGGTGTCCATTTTCCCTGGTTTACCGAGCATCTTGGCAAGCAGGTTCAAGCCCCCCCTGATCCGGGAAGCACCGTACCCGGTCATCCAGTCCATGAGGTCGATATGCTTATCGGTAAAGCGGTACCTGTAGCCGTAGCGGTCATCCCTGAAATAAGCCGGACAGGAAACCCCGAACCGGAAGGCATTGAGGGTCATCAGGGGAATGTCAAAACCTCGCCCGTTGAAATCGACCAGCACGGCCTTGTAGTGGCTGACACCCTTCCAGAAGATCTCGGTCATTGCGATGGAGTCAAACTCGGGATCATCCAGGCAGGAGATATCCAGCAGGCGGAAATCCGCCGAGACCCTGGCGACGGCAATCGCCACGGGAACATGAAATGAGACCGGGATAAAGGCCTCGGGATCGCCCACATCTTCAAGGTAGCGGTCGATCGCCCCGGCACCATCGAGTTGCTCACCCTGGTAGAGCACCCTGCTCATGAGAGCGCCATCGACCACCGACTCGGTGTCGTAGACAATATAGCGAGTCTGTTCTTCCTGGTTCATTTCGTCCCTGGCCTCCAATACGAGGTTCTAACCCAACTGGTTGCTAACTTACAAGCCTCGACAAGAGACGACAAATGACGATCGGCTCATCGGGTAAACTGGCGGCATGCCTGTTCGCAATAAAATCAGGATTTACGAAACAGCCATCTGGGTCAGCATTGTCGTCTGCCTCGGTCTCTGCTCGCTCGGGGCCTACCTGACCTACAAACAGTACCGCGACATGGGAGTGCTTCTCTATGCTTCCAGGAAGACGGTCTCAAGGGAGCTGGCAGACTCGCTGCGACTGCAGATCAGGAATCTTGAGAAGGAAACCTTCAAATCCCTCTCTTCCCAGGATAAGGAAGAGCTGCTGACACTGCCGCCGGAAAACAAGGCCCCCTTCTTTCACATGCCCTTCCGCATACTTGCAGATGGAGAGATCGAGGGAATCGGACGCACCTCCCTGGTCGGGCGCAGGCTGGCACGAGAGATCGAGCCGCCCCCTGCCGAATACCGGCAGGCTGTCCGGCTGTCCCACTCCAGCGCTCCTCTTGAACGGAAGATCAAGGCCCTCAAGGACGCCTCGCAGCGCCCCAGCCTCTCCTCCGCATGGCAGGTCCGGGCCCGGACCCAGCTGGCGGCGCTCTACAAAAAACATCAGCGTCCCGCCGAGGCCGAGACCATCTATTCTCAAATCCTGGAGGCCCCCGCCTCCGCAATGGCAAACCTCGCCTGGCCGACCCCTGAACAGATCAGCCTGGCACGGGCAGAAACCCTCGCTGCCCTCAATCGGGGAAAGGCTGTTCCGGAAGTACTGAGCAAGGGACTCGCGTTTCTTGATTCCTCCCCCAGGAAGACGGGCAGCTACAGAAGGGAAGCCTACCTGCAGGGATCGCTTCGAATCCTGCAGGCGAGAGGACTCGAGATTCCACGGGAGCTGAAAGATGCTCGCAAGGAGATAGAGCTCTTGAAACCGATTGCGGCTGCCGTCAAGCACGTCAGGGATGTTTCTCTGCCCAGGGAGTTATCGAGCAGGACCCAGCCTTCCTCATCTCCAAGATGGTCCCTGCGTGGCTACAGGAATAATATAGCCATCGCATGGAAACCAGCCGCCTCCGCGTCAAGCTCCAGGATGACAAGGGCCAGGGGAGTCGTGGTCGACCTCGGCAAAATGCGCCAGCACCTCAACCAGGAACTTGCAAGCTCCGCAGATTCCGGCTCACTCCGCGTACTCATGCCCTCCTCCGCCAGTAAAGAAGAAATGATTCCCTTCGCCTCCCTCGGTATTGAGTTCCCTTACATCTCGATCGGACAAGCGAAAGCAGAATGGGAAGAGCACCTCGGCGCCGCCCGCAGGCCCTTTGCCATTGCCGGCCTGTTGTCGGGGGTTCTCGGCCTTACCCTGGTGGGCGGACTGCTGATATTGAGGAGAGCCCTGCGAAGAGAGCTCAAGCTCGCCCGGATGAAGACCGAGTTTGTCGCCAACGTATCGCACGAGCTGAAAACCCCACTCTCCCTGATCAAGCTCTGCTCCGAGACCCTTCAGCTGAACCGCCTGAAAAGTGAAGAGAAACGCCAGGAATACTTCGAGGTGATCAACCGGGAGAGTGACCGCCTTGGACATCTCATTGGCAACGTCCTGAACTTTTCCAGAATCGATGCCGGCAAGAAGAGCTACGAGCTCAAACGAGCCGACCTCGCCCCCCTGCTGAACCAGACACTGGACGCCTACCTGCTCCAGCTGAAGGAGCAGGACTTCACCTGCAGGCGCGAGATCCCCTCCTCGCTCCCGGCTGTCATGGCAGACGAAGAGGCTGTCGCCCAGGCGTTCATCAACCTCCTGCAGAACGCGGTTCGCTACTCTCCGGACAAAGGTGAGATCTCTGTGCGGGGATCCAGCAATGGAAAATCCCTGCTGCTCAGCGTCACCGACACGGGCATAGGAATTGCGCAGGAGGACCAGGAAAAGATCTGGGACGATTACTACCGAACAGCGGAAGCCCGGGCCCTTGGAACGCGAGGTAGCGGACTGGGGCTCTCCCTGGTCAGCCACATCATGGAGGCCCACCAGGGTAAAATACTCCTCACCAGCACTCCAGGGACAGGAAGTGAATTCACCCTGGTTTTCCCACTGGCCAACGAAAAAGAGATGGAGCCCGAAAATGGCAGGTAAGATCCTGGTTATTGAAGACGAACCGGACCTGGCGATGGGACTTAAAGACAACCTCGAGTTCGAGGGCTACGATGTCTTTATCGCCCATAACGGAGAGGATGGACTCGAGCTTGCTGCCAGGGAAGAGCCCCACTGCGTACTCCTGGACATCATGTTGCCGGGAATGGATGGCTTTGAAACCTGCCACGCATTGCGGAAAAACAATGTCAGGTCTCCCATCCTCATGCTGACAGCATTGAGCGCCGAGGTCGACAAGGTCAAGGGGCTCGACCTCGGAGCCGACGACTACATCACCAAGCCCTTCAGCATCAAAGAGCTGGTAGCCAGGATCAGGGCAGCCCTGAGAAGGTACGAGCCGACCCCCGCCCCCCGCAAGCGCAGAAAGTTGACGATCGGCAAGGCCACGATCCTGCTCGACAAATCGATCATTGAAATGGAGGGCAGAGAGATTCCCCTCGGGCATTATGAAACGCAGATCCTGACGATGCTGTCACAGAATCCCGGCGAGATCATCGACCGCCAGCACCTGCTCAGCGAAATCTGGGGGCTTGATAATGAGCCCATGAATCGCAGCGTCGACAACCACATCGTCAGCCTGCGGCGCAAGATCGAGGACGACCCCAAAAAACCCCGGCACATCATTACCGTGCATGGATTCGGATACAAGATAGTCAAATGAAGCTGTTTTCCACCCTCACTGCCATTCTGCTTTTTGCCTGCAGCAACCCGGCCGCTGCAGAGGACCCGCAGGATTCCGAGCTGCTCCTGGAAAGGGCCTTCTACCTCGAGACGATCCGCGGCTCGCCTGCAGAGGCCCTGAAGCTTTACCGCCAGATCCAGGAGCACAAGGGACTCCGCAAACAGGCCAGGGCCAGGGCCATCCTAGGAGAAGCGATCTGCCTGGACAGCATTGGAAAGGACCAGCTTGCAAGAAAGAGATTCCAGGATGTGATCAAGCGCTACCCACTCCAGGGAAAGATCCTGGAGATTGCTCGCGGCTATACCAGGAGCCGGATCTGGGATACCCCCGCACGCTACATGCCTGAGGAGATACTCTTCTACGCAGAGATGGTGCAGCCCGGCGAAGAGATCATCCGCCTGTCCCAGGCCGTGCGGGGAACACCGTTTGAAAACCCCATCGACTCATCCAGGGCCCTTGCCACTGACCCGGAAGCGACTGCAGCCCTGCAGGAAACCACCAATACCAGCCCGAGCTGGATCGCCGCCATCCTGAACCAGGCATTGTTCAAGGAGCTCTCTAAAATCGACGGAGTGGCCCTGGGGATCCCGACGGGTGGAGACCCCGATCGCGACTGGATCGCCGTTCTGTCCCCTGGTGAAAGCAACGCGATCTCGAGCTATATATCCTCCCTGCTTACCCTCGCGGGCGCGAAGCGGATCGGCTTTGTACAGGAGCTGCCTCTCTATGAGTTGAAAGGAGATGACCGGAGCTCGTTTTTCGCTGCCGGAGAACAGGCTCTTGTCATGGGAGGGGCCCGCCGGCTGGTGGAGGATGCCGTCATTCGCTTCTCGAAAAAATCCACCTCGCTTGCAACCAACCCGGCCTTCCTCGAGGCCTGGTCGAAAAAGAACGACGCCCTGATGTTCTTCTACCTCGACAAGCCCTCTGCCCTGCTCGATCCGGCCGGGGGCTCGATTACCGAAGCTCTGGGACTTGGCGGAAAAGGGGCTGTATCCATCGCCCTCTCAACCAACCCCGAGGCTGACACCCTGCACGCAACCTTGTGGACCAGGAAACAGGAGCCTCCGGCAGACAGCTC
>CAJWZY010000070.1 GCA_913050545.1 uncultured bacterium
CGGCCGCACCTTCGATATGCCGGTCCTCACCACCCGGTGCTCAAATAACTACGGTCCCTTCCAGTTTCCCGAGAAGTTGATTCCGTTGATGATCCTGAATGCGCTCAACGAAGAGCCCCTGCCAATCTACGGGGATGGGTTGCAGGTAAGGGACTGGATTCATGTAAGGGATCACGTCCGGGCCTTGCTGGCGGTGTTGAGGGAAGGGGAGCCGGGAAAGATCTACAATGTAGGGGGCGGAAACGAGTGCACCAACCTCGATGTGGTCAGGTCTGTGCTCGGGGTACTCGGCAAGCCGGAGAGCCTCATTCGACATATTGAGGATCGGCCGGGCCATGACAGGCGCTACTCAATGAATACCGCCAGGCTCCAGGCTGAGCTGGGATGGCAGGCGCAGATGCCCTTCGAAGAAGGAATTGAAAAGACGGTTCAGTGGTACGTGGATAACAGGGCCTGGCTCGACTCGGTCACCACGGGTGAGTATCGGAATTATTACTCGGCGTGGTATTCCGGTGGCAGAACGGTAGGCTGATGGTTGAAGGGATGTTGTTATTTACTGTTTCCATAAGAGTTTAAGACTGCTCCGGATACCTGTTACAATCGGGTCGCGATGAAAGAAAACAGTTTTTTTTCGAGAATATTCGGCCGTGAAAAGCGGATTCCCTTTTCCATAAAAGGTGTCCTGTCTTTTTACACGAGCCTGATGGGCCGCTACTGGTACCTGTTGGGTTTCATGGCGGTATTCACCCTCTTCTACAGTGCTGTTACCGCGCTACGCCTGGGTTTTATCTCCATCGTGGTCGATGGCCTGCCCACGGCAAATGCGACAACCGAGAGCGGTGGGGTGGCGAAGGGTAAATTCGCCGAATTTCTCAGGCAATTCTGGGAATGGGGCCGTCTCAAGTCCGTCGAATGGGGTTTCGGAGACTTTGAACGTACAGACACGAACCTGTTGATTTTTCTTGGAATAGCCATCTGCTCCATCGGAATCTGCGCTGCGATTTTCTATTACCTCAAGGAGATGATTGCCCAGCGAATGGTGGTTCGAATGCTGGTTGATACCCGGAAAGCTCTTTTCAGGCATCTTGCCAGCCAGTCGGTTTCGTTTTTTCATAACCGCCGCTCCGGTGACCTGCTCTCACGCGTAACCAATGATGTCGGGATCGTCCAGCAGTCGCTGCTTGGAATATTCGAAACCCTGCTGCAGCAGCCCTTCCTGCTCATCGCCTACCTGACGACGGCATTTCTCGCCAACAGTCTTCTCTTCTGGTGCACGATACCGGCGTATTTCTTCATCATCTATCCCGTCATGAGGGCCAGCCGTAAGGTGCTGCGTCACAGCCGCAAGCGGCAGAAAAAGCTCGGTATGATCACCGAGGCTCTCCAGCAGCTTTTCGGCGGTATCCGGATTGTCAAGGCCTTCGGCATGGAGGAACGTGAGCTGGCGGAGTTCGGTGAGAAGAACCGTGAATTTCAGAGCTCGTTCCTCAAAAGCAAGAAGGCCAGGGTCTTCGGGCGCACTGTCCAGGAGCTCCTCTTCAACCTGGCCCTTGCCGGCCTGCTGATCGGAGGCAGCTTCCTGATTACCAGCGAGACCCTGACGATGGGAGATTTCTGCGGCTTCTGTATGGCCTTGATCATGCTCTTTCAGCCGGTCAAAAAGATCTCCCAGTCCTGGAACGCTGTTGTCGAGGCCCAGCCCGGGGTAGAGCGGGTCCTGGAGATCCTCAACGAAACTCCCGAGATCCGCGATGTGAGCGATGCAGTTGAATTTCCCGATCGTTTCGAAAAGATGAGCTTCGAAGGAGTCAGCTTCACCTACCAGGTGTCCCCGGGCCAGGAGTCGGAATCTCCCCTGCTCTCTGCCGCACTCAAGGAGATCAACCTGGAGGTTGGCGAGGGAGAGGTCGTCGCCCTGGTCGGCCCCAGCGGCAGCGGCAAGACGACCTTTGTCGATATAGTCGCCCGGTTTTACGACCCCACTGAGGGGGGACTGCTCGTCGACAATGTCGATATCCGGCAGTTCCAGCACGCCTCCTATCTCGACAATATAGCCATCGTGTCCCAGGAGCCCTTCCTCTTCAATACCTCCATCATGGAGAACATTCGCTATGGCAGTGACTCTGCCACTGATGAGGATGTCATCGCTGCGGCCAAGGTAGCCAATGCGCACGGATTCATCATGTTGCAGGAAGATGGTTACGAGACCGTGATCGGCGATCGTGGTATGAAGCTTTCCGGTGGCCAGCGTCAGCGCCTGACCATTGCCCGGGCGATGCTGAAGAACGCCCCGATCCTGATTCTTGACGAGGCCACCTCCGCTCTTGACAGCGAATCGGAAAAGGAAGTTCAGAAGGGGATCAACAACCTGATGGAGAGGCGCACAACCTTCGTGATTGCCCACCGGCTCTCGACGATCACCGGGGCTGACAAGATCGTGGTCCTCGACAACGGTAATATTGTCGAGGTCGGAACGCACGAAGACCTGCTCAAAAAGCAGGGCAGGTACCACGGACTCTACACCTCCCAGAATCCTGACTACATCTTCAGGAAAGAGGACTCCTTTGCCGGCAATCTTCCCTCCGGCGCGGCCGCTCCCGGCACCGAGAGCGAGGAAGGCACCCGGACCTGATGTCGGCACCTGTACCTACAGGCCTCCGACAACCTCCTCTATGGCGTCGAAGACGCGATGGATTTCGTCGTCGGTGATGACGTAGGGCGGGAGGAAATAGAGTACGTTACCGAGTGGGCGCAGGAGGATGTCACGTTCGAGGAATTCGGCGTAGAGCCGTGGGCCGATGGCATCGAGGTAGCCGCCTTCGGCGGAGTCGCCGACCTCGATATCGAGGGCAGCCAGGGAGCCAATCGCACGCGTGGAGCGAACGGCCGGGAGGCTCTCCAGCTTCTGCACGCGTTCCTTGAAGAGCTCCTCGATCCGGGAAATTCGTCCGAGTATGTCCTCATCTTCGAGGATGTCGAGATTCTCGAGCGCCACCGCGCAGGCGAGGGCATTGGCGGTATAGGAATGGCCGTGAAAAAAAGTTTTCCCCCGGTCTTCACTCAGGAACGAGTTGTAGATCTCGGCAGTGGCCAGCGTCACCGCCAGCGGCATATAGCCGGCGGTAAGGGCTTTTGACAGGCAGATGATGTCGGGCACGATGGGACCATGCTCGCAGGCGAAGAGCCGGCCGGTACGTCCGAAGCCTGTAAATACCTCGTCGGCAATCAGCAGGGTTCCATACCGGTCACAGAGCTCCCGGATCTCGACCAGGCTTTCTGAAGGCCACAGGATCATTCCCCCGGCGCCCTGGAGCACCGGCTCGATGATCACCGCAGCTATCTTGTCACCTTCCCGCTGGAGAATTTCTTCGAGGCTTCCATCGCTGGGGGCCTCGAGACTTGCAGCGGGAGTGTTCTTCCGGGACTCTTCCCGGGTGCAATCAAAGCGCCGTACCGGGAAGAGGAACTCCGAGAAGTTGGCATGGAATACGGGTGATCCTCCCAGCGCCATGGCGCCGAAGGTGTCGCCATGATAGGAGTTGGTCATCGAGACGAAGAGGGTGCGGTTCTCTTCTCCCTTGTTCCGCCAGTACTGCGCGGCCATTTTCAGGCTGACCTCTACCGCGGTTGATCCATCGTCGGAATAGAATGAGTGGTCGAGCTCCCCCGGGGTGATGGCGGCGAGCCGGGCCGCCAGCTCGGCAGCGCCGGGATGAGTCGCCCCTGCGAAGATCACCTGCTGGAGTTTTTCCGCCTGCCGGGCAAGCGCCTTGTTGAGCCGGGCATTCGAATGTCCCAGGGTATTGACCCACCAGGAGGAAATGCCATCCAGGATCCTGCGTCCGTCCGAGGTGTAGAGGTAAACTCCCTCGGCGCGCTCGATCCCCAGTGGTTCGGGGGCGGTGAGCATCTGGGTGTAGGGGTGCCAGGCGTGGTCCCGGTCGGCATCTTTCCAAGCGTTCATGAACGGGAGGATACCCGCCAGCGTGGGTTTTTTTCAGCAAGATTCCACGGCAGTCGTTGAGGAAGAAAGCCGCCGGCCAGGCAGATTTCTCAGGCCTCGAAGTAGGGTTTGAGCCTTCCACGGGTATCGAAGCGCCGGGCGGCCTTTTCGATCGAGGCTCTGCCCAGCCGCGGCAGCCATTCCAGCTCGGCGGTAACCTTGACGTCACCGTATTTCTCGATGGCAGCCTTGTTCTCCTTGTCCTTCGGGCCCACCATAACGACTCCTGCGAGGTCGAGCTTCCGCGCGCGGATGGCCTCCAGGCTCAGGAGGGTATGGTTGATCGTCCCGAGCCCGCTGCGGGTAGCCAGCAGGCAGGGCAGCTGCATGTCAGAGAGCAGGTGGGAAAGGAGGTAGCCACTGGCGGTGATCGGCACATGGAGCCCGCCGATTCCCTCGACAACCAGGTTGCGCCGGGGATCTTCGAGGCCGTGCTCGACGAGCCTGGCAAGGACCAGCTCGGGGTCGATCGGCCGCGAGGCCAGGCGTGCGGCGAGATGGGGCGAAACAGGAGGGTCATAGAGATAGGCCTCTTCCAGTATGTCGACGCGATGGCCGACCCATTTTCTGACCAGCTCCGTATCGGTGGCGTCCTCGGCTCCCGTGGCAATGGGTTTCCAGTAGGCGAGTTTTCTGCCCCGGGCGTAGCGCGCCAGGACGACGGCGCTGACCACGGTCTTGCCGACCTCTGTATCGGTTCCTATGACAACAAGGCTCATCCGGTCTTCTCCTGTGTGAGGATGCGCAGCACGCTGGCTGCCAGGCGGTCGATGTCGTTCTCGCAATGATCAGCATGAACCGAGATCCTGAGCCGGGCGCTTCCGGGGGCGACGGTGGGGGGGCGTATGGCCCGCACATCGAAGCCCTCTTCCCCGAGTTTTCCGGCCGCATCCAGCGCGGCCTCGTTAGAGCCGATGATGACGGGGACGATCGGGCCGCGGCTCGCGGAGCAATCGATACCTCCAGCCGAGAGTGCGTTGCGAAGCCTTTCGGCCAGGGAGTGCAGGCGTGTTCGTGCGCCGGGGTCACCGCAGAGGTCGACCCCGGCCTCCATCATCCCCAGCAGCAGGGGAGGGGTGGCGGTAGAGAAAATGAAGGGTCTCGAGCGATTGATCAGCCAGTCGATCAATACACGGGAGCCGCCGACGAAGGCGCCGAAGGAGCCCAGGGCTTTACCGAAGGTTGAGACGATCGCCGAGCAGCTGCTCTCGACACCGAATTCTTCGGCCAGCCCGGAGCCTCGTACGTCTCCGAAGAGCCCGGTGGCGTGCGCGTCATCAACCACCAGCGCTGCGGAATATTTTTCGGCCAGCTCGGCGTAGTCGCCAAGCGGGGCGATGTCGCCATCCATGCTGAAATAGCTTTCGGTAACGATGAAGGTCCTGCCGCCTGGATGGGGACGGGAAAGCTCTTCTTCAATTCGGTTGAGGTCGAGGTGGGGAACGATGCACTTCTGTGCACCGCTGAGGCGGAGCCCATCGATGATGCTGGCATGGTTCAGCTCATCGGAGAGTACCCGGTCCTCTGGCCCCAGCAGGGCGCTCAGGAGCCCGAGGTTGGCCTGGTAGCCGGTCGGGAAGATGAGTGCCGCCTCTGTCCCCTTGAACTCCGCCAGTTTTTTTTCCAGGTCGAGATGGGCCGGGTGGGTGCCCCGCAGCAGCCTCGATGCCGGTGCCGAGAGAGCCTGGTTTTCTATGAGCGTGCTGATACGTTCACGAAAGCCGGGGGCCGTGGAGAGTCCAAGGTAGTCGTTCGAGGTGAAGTCGAGGCCGGCGCCGGGCTCGAGGGTCCTGGAGAGGTTTTCCTCCGCAAGTCGATCGAGCCCATCCTTGAGAGCCTTCTCGAGGTCGTTCATGACTCGTTGTTGACGGGGGTTGCGGAACCCCTGGCCGGTCTCATTCCAAGGCTTGCCAGCAGCTTCTCATCTTCGTTTTCGCTGGGGTTGGCTGCTGTCAGGAGTGTCTCTCCCGCGAAGATCGAGTTTGCCCCGGCGAGGAAACAGAGTGCCTGGGCCTCGGTGGTCATGTCCACCCGCCCGGCGCTGAGGCGCACCATCGAGCGCGGCATCAGGATGCGTGCGCAGGCAATGGTGCGGACCATCTCAATCGCATCGATGGGCTCCTGTTGCTCAAGCGGGGTGCCCTCGATGGCCATCAGCGCATTGATCGGCACGCTCTCGGGATGCGGTTCGAGGCCGGCAAGGACGCAGAGCATCTCCAGCCGGTCGGCAATAGCTTCTCCCATGCCGATGATGCCACCAGAGCAGACGGTGATGCCCGCCTCCCGCACATTGCGGATGGTTTCCAGCCTGTCCTGGTAGGTCCGGGTGGTGATGATCTTGTCGTAGAACCCCGGTCCCGTATCGAGGTTGTGATTGTAGGCACTCAGGCCGGCATCGGCGAGGCGGCTGGCCTGCTGGGGGGTGATCATTCCCAGGGTACAGCAGGCTTCCATGCCGAGCTCGCGCACCCCTTCGACCATCTGCAGTACCTTCTCGAAGTCTTCTCCATCGGAGACTTCCCGCCAGGCGGCTCCCATACAGAAGCGGCTGGCTCCATTCTCACTCGCATCCTTTGCGGCGTCGAGGACCTGGTCCACAGCCATCAGGGGCTCACGTTCGACCCCCGTTTCATAGTGGGCGCTTTGGGGACAGTAGGCGCAATCTTCAGCACAGCCGCCTGTTTTGATACTCAGCAGGCTGCAGACCTGCACTTCGCAGGGATCGTGGAATTCACGGTGAATGGCCTGGCTCTGGAAGAGGAGCTCCGGGAGGGCCTGCTCGTACAGTTCCCGCGCCTGCTCCAGTGTCCAGTCATGGCGCGGCGAGAGTCTATTTTCGTTCATGGTACCTTTCCTCGGGGAGGCAGATTAGCCCATAGCCAGCCCCAAAGCAGCCCCCATTTTGGTCTTTTTGGTCCCTTCAGGGAAACCCCTGTGGTGCCGATAACCGAAGTGGAAGGAAGTTTTTTATGCGCGAGACAAAACAGGCGCCAAGGCTGCATCGTTCGATCTGGTATATGGGTGCGAAGTCCCGCCTGATTCCCGGATTTCTCGAGAGGGTGCTTGCCGAGGAGCTGCCCCCTGGCGGGACCTTTGTCGATTTGATGTGTGGCAGTGGTGTCGTCAGCTCCTGGTGCGCCGGTATGTACCGGGTTATCTCCAATGACGTCCAGGGCTACTCGGCGGTTATTGCCCGAAGCCTCATCGGGCATTCCCCCGGGACACGCGATGATTTTCTCGCGGCTCTCGATGCGGAGGCTGACCTGGGGACCTCCTTTGACAGGAACTACAAGCTGCTGGCTGGGTACTACGAAGAGGCTCTTGCCGAGGAGGCGGCCTTTCTCGATGCCTATGAAAAGGGCAGGGCGGATGGAGACTGGGCCGACCGTTACAGGGAGTATCTCCAGTCAGCTGCCGTGCTTTTTCCGGGCGCGAAGAGAGAGTCGATTTCAGGCCCCTATGAAAGCGCCGCCCCCTTGCTGTTCGGTGAAGAGATCGAACGCAGAAGGCGGGACCCGGGTCTGCGGCCTGCCTGCCTGGCCACCACCTATTACGCCAATGTATATTTCGGTCTGCGCCAGTCACTGCAGATCGATTCCCTCAGGGCTGCAATAGAGGATATCGACAAGAGCGATCCATACCGGGAGCTCAAGCAGACCCATTATCTGAGCGCCCTGTTGCACGCAGCCTCGGTATCCACATCAGGGACCAGTCATTTTGCCCAGCCCCGCCACCTGGCAAAAAACAGCGAGCTCGAGGCGATGGCCCGCCGCCGCCTGACCGACATTTGCGGTTCGCTTCGGGAATACAGTGCGGCGATTGCGCAGACTGTTCGGGAAACTTCTTTTACCGAGGGTAACGAGGTCTTCAATGCCGACTACCGGCAGCTTCTCGACAGCGAGGGAGGGTTCCGTTTTACCCCTGGGCGCGATGGGCTCTTTTATCTCGACCCTCCCTATACAGCAGACAACTATTCCCGGTTTTACCACGTCCTCGAGGTGATCACTCGTTACGACTACCCCGAGCTGAAGCGGGGCAAGGGAGGAGAACTTCTCAGGGGGCGCTACCCGGTATTGTCACAACGTTTCCGTTCCGACTTCTGCAGCCCGGCAAAAGTTGAGGATGAATTCCGGCGGGTTCTCAAGGGCGCATCCTGCTGCGGTGCCAAGCTGGTCATCAGCTATTCGTCGCCTACGGGGTTGTTGCTGAAGGAATACTCGGGGCAGGGGTACGCTGAGCCGCTGGAACGATTCGGCGCCCTGTGTGGCGAGTTCTATGAGAAGGTAGAGATCCGGCGGCGGCCGATGATGCATTCGGGCCAGGGCGATTCCAATATCGAGATCGATGAGCTCCTGGTGGTCTGCAGCGAACCCTACTCGCGCAATCGCGCCGGGTAGCCGGCTTTTTCAAGCTCGGCGAGAGCCTCGAGCGCCTGTTCGCGGGTGCCGAAGGCGATCCGCACACTGCCGGTTTCACCCTCTCGGACCTTGACGACGCTCATGTCCTTGATGTTGAGGCCCTTGCTGTGGAGGTGGCCGGATATGTCGGCGATCATCCCGGGACGGTCCTCGACCACCACCCGCAGGTCCCAGAGCCGGGTCAGGAAGCCCTTGGTGTCCCCTGGAAGGGATGAGCGAACTTCCCGGGCCTGTTTGAAGTTGTCCTCCAGGCTGGACACATCAAAATTATCGAGGAGGCCGGAGAGCCTCCGGTTGAAGTTTTCCAGCAGGTTGCGGATCTCTGTGGAATTGCTCGAGAGGATATCTTTCCAGATCGAAAAGGGGCTCGAGGCGATTCTTGTCATGTCTCGAAATCCCCCGGCTGCGAGGTGGACGGCTTTCTCGCTGTCAGCTCCGAGGTCAGCGAGTGAATTGACCAGCTCTACGGCGAGGATCTGGGGCAGGTGGCTGATAGCTGCGGCGATCAGGTCGTGCTTGCCTGGCGTCAGGACCATCACCCGTGCCCCGGTGAGCGAGATAAAATCTCCAAGCCGCCCGACCTCGGGAGAATCTTCTGTGCCCTCTGCGGGAGTCAACACGTAGATCGCATTTTCAAAGAGCAGCGGGTCGGAGGACTTTACACCACGTTCCTCGCTCCC
>CAJWZY010000071.1 GCA_913050545.1 uncultured bacterium
GGTGCGTTGAAGGCAGAAAGTGAAGCGCGTGTGGAAGAGAATGCAGCAGAATCTGCTACAGTTGAAATAGATGAAGAAACTTACCGGCTGCTTAACTTCGCTGATACCTGTTTTTCATTGAGCAACGGCCTGTTTGACGTGACCGCCGGCGTGCTGCGTAAGGCCTGGCGATTTGATGGCAGCGATAACGTGCCAGAGGAGAGCACGGTCACGCCGTTACTGGCGAACATAGGGTGGCAACGAACACAACTAACGGAAAACCACTTCACCCTGCCGCCAGGCATGGAAATCGATTTGGGCGGTATTGGCGACTTTGTAGGGGTAGAGCGCATTGGAAACGGAGTTATAGTTAAAGCAATGACAACCCATGCTGCGGTGGCAATAAACCCTGATATGAGGTCCGCTATTCCCGCACTAGCGGCACTTGCGGGTTCGATTGGGGACCCTCATGTGCGTAACCGTGGTACGCTGGGTGGTTCTATAGCAAACAATGATCCTGCTGCGGACTATCCTGCTGCGGTGGTTGGTCTTGGTGGGACGGTTCGAACGACGTCCCGTGAGATTCCTGCAAATGACTTCTTCACCGGTATGTTTGAGACGGTTCTGGAGCCAGATGAGCTGATTACGAGCGTTAATTTTCCTATCCCAGATGAGGCTCATTATATGAAATTTCCAAACCCGGCATCCAGATATGCGCTGGTTGGTGTTATGGTCGTGCGTACGGGTGCTGAGGTGAGGGTGGCAGTTACCGGAGCAGGGCCAAGTGTATTCCGAGTTGCGGAAATGGAAGCTGCATTGGAGAGTACCTACGAAGACTGGAACCTGGCACGCTTTCCGGCTGCCATCCGCGGGATCAAGAAACTGGGTAGCGGAAGAAGTCTCTGTGTCGTAACCGGCCAGCAGCCCGGTTTCCTCGGTGGCCCCCTCTACGTTCTCTACAAGGCTCTCACCGCAATCGCTCTCTGCCGGGAGGTAAAGAGGCGGGGCACCAACTGCGTCCCAGTCTTCTGGGTCGCGGGCGAAGATCACGATATCGACGAGGTGCGTACAGCAAGGTTTCCCATCGATGGTAAGGAGCAGTCCTTCAGCCTCCCGCACGAAGTAAACCGTTCCCCCTTAAGCAGTCGGCACATTGATTCGCGAAGCGAAAACGTGATCGGGGAGTTCCTTTCCCGGCTGGGAAACAGAAAATACTCCAATTTCGTCGAGCACCTTGCCGACCAGTACCGCGGACGCACCATTGCCTCAGGCTTTGCCGCAATGCTGGCGGAACTGCTTGGAGAGCAGGGTCTTGTAATCCTGGATCCCGAAAAACTTCGCCCACTCGCCAGGCCCATCCTGCGCCGCTGCATCGAACATCCCTCCGAGGTCATCGATCAAATTGAATACGGCGCGAGAGAAATCGAGGCCTCTGGCCTGAAACCTGTTGTCTCCTCCAGGTTCCCGCTCTTCCTTCTGCAAGATGGAAAAAGAGACCACCTGGCTCCATCGAAAAACGGTCTCTGCATCGATGGCGGTGGCCCTGAACTCGACCAGCAGGAGCTTCTTGACCTGCTGGAGAAGAGCCCGGAAAACTTCTCCGCCGGCGCCCTGCTGCGCCCCATCATCCAGGACTACCTGCTGCCATCGTTGACTACAATCGGTGGCCCCGCCGAGGTCGGATACTTCTCCCAACTCGGTCCGCTCTGCAAATGGCTGGATGTTGAGAAGCCCCGAATCCTGCTTCGTTTCCAGGCCACCATCCTGGAAGGAGAGAGCTCTCTGGCCTGGAGCGCTCTGAAAATGGACACCCAGCGCTTCGCAACAGCACAAAGCGCTGAAGACCTCGTTAAACCCGACGATGAGCCTTACGAACTCTTTGAGCTACGGGAGATCCACAGCAGGCTCAACTCCGTCGGCGAAAGACTCCTGGAACAGACCGACTTCCACTTCAAGAACGTGATAAAGGGCCTCGGAAAGGCTCAAGGCGCCCTCGGCCGACTCGAGGACCGCATCCGCAAGATTCATGCGCGAAACTATGACCTGGCGGACTGGAGAAACGCGACCACGCTCTGGCAACAGGCACTTCCGGGCGGTGCCCTCCAGGAGCGCCACTGGGGCTATCTTCACCTCATCGCCGACCACGGGACCGATTGGATCGAGAACCTGTTGGAAAAAATTCCGGTTCATTTCCAGTCGGCCCATCACCTGGTCCACCTCAAACCCTGAGAAGCTTCGCCGCCCAGGCGCTTCCTCATGTTGAATTCGGCTGGCGTTGCTTTATGCTACGGTCTTGCGGGAACTGCGAGGAAACCCCTGCTCCTGGAGCGCATGAACAATGCCTGATGACTCTGAACTGAACCAGCCTGCGCAATGCGACATCGTCGCCTTCATGGCGCATCCCGATGATGCCGAGCTGCAGTGCGGCGGCACTCTCGCTCTCGCCGTGAGCAGAGGCTCGAGCGCCGGCGTGGTCGACTTCAGCCGGGGAGAGCTCGCTACCCGCGGCACACCCGAAGAGCGGGCAGTGGAAGCGGAGGC
Source organism: uncultured bacterium (assembly GCA_913050545.1). Lineage (GTDB taxonomy): Bacteria > Planctomycetota > UBA8108 > UBA8108 > UBA8108 > UBA8108. Next base: position 2,521 of record CAJWZY010000071.1, read on the forward strand.
TGCAGCAAGGGAGCTCGGGTTGAGCTGCCGGATCAATCTCTCCCTGCCCGATGGCCACCTCGAAGACCGGGAGGAGTACCGCAAGGAGGTCGTCCGCCTCATCCGGCTCATGCGTCCGAAGGTCGTCATTGCCCCGGCCCTGGCCGACCATCATCCCGACCACATGGCCGTAGCCGCTGTCCTTGACAGGGGCTTCTATCTCAGCGGTATAGCGAAGTACCTGCCGGAGCTCGAGCCCTGGCGCCCCAACACCCTGCTGCACACGATGGGCACCAGGCCGGGCATTCCCTCGCTTGTTGTCGACATCAGCGAGGTCTACCCGGCCAGGAAGAGGGCCATCGACTGCTACCGTTCCCAGTTTCACCAGCCGGAAAGCGACGAAGCACAGACCCGGATTTCCCACCCGGAATTCAATGACTGGGTCGATGGCAGCCTGCGTCACTACGGCTTCATGATCGGGGCAAGCTATGGTGAGGCCTTCACCAGCGCGATGCCGGTACCTGTCTCAAATCCAGTCCAGCAATACTCGGTCGTCCCATGGAAAACCCTGCACAAAGAAAGCTGAACATAGGCATCGTCTGCCACCCCGCCTACGGCGGAAGCGGGGTCGTTGCCTCGGAGCTCGGGCTGGAGCTTGCCGCCAGGGGGCACCAGGTCCATTTCTTCAGCCACTCGCTTCCTTTCCGGGTCCCCAACGCCCACCCCAACACCTTCTTCCACGAGGTCGAGGTCACCTCCTACCCGCTGTTCAAATACCCTCCCTATACCCTCGCGCTCGCCACCAAGCTGGCAGAGGTCTGCAGAGAGCGCCCCATGGACATTCTCCATGTGCACTACGCAATCCCCCATGCCATCGCAGCCTATCTGTGCACCCAGATGCTGGAGCCGCAGCAGAGGCCGGTGACGATCACCACGCTGCACGGAACCGACATCACCCTCGTCGGGCTCGACAGCTCCTTCTTTGAGATCACCCGTTTCAGTCTCGACCACTCCGATGGAATCACCGCGGTAAGCGACCAGCTTGCCGGAGAAACCCTGCAGCGTTTCAGCACCCGCAAGACGGTCGAGATCGTCCCCAATTTCGTCGACTCCGGGAAATTCAACCCAGCCCTGCGCTCGGAATCAAAGCGCTCGGCCTATACCCGCCCCGGGGAGTTCCTCATCGGGCACCTCTCCAACTTCCGGCCGGTCAAGCGGGTACTCGACGTCATCAGGACCTTCCATATTCTGCACAGGAATCTCCCGGCCCACCTGGTCATGATCGGCGAGGGCGTCGACCTCGAACCGGCCCGCAACCTGGCTGCGGAGCTGGGAATCAAGGAACACGTAACCTTTCTCGGACCGGTCGACAAGGTGCCCGAGGTGCTTTCCCAGCTCGACCTCTTCCTGCTGCCGAGCGAATACGAGAGCTTCGGCCTCGCAGCCCTTGAGGCGATGGCCTGCGGCGTTCCGGTTGTCGCCAGCAGAACCGGCGGCCTGCCGGAGGTCGTCGAAGATGGTGTCTGCGGACACCTCTGCGAGGTCTCAGACGTCTCGGCAATGGCCACCAGGGCCGCCGAGATCCTGACGGAGGACGGCAAGGCCGCTGCCTTCTCAGCGGCCGCACGCCAGCGAGCAAAGACCCTGTTTGATCCCGCAGAAATCGTCGGCCGCTACGAGGACTACTATATGCAGATCCTCGAAAAAGACGGCGTCTCTGCACAGCCTGAGAGGAACGGGTGATGGTTTCGAAGATCGCCGAGGTAGTGGTCAACGCTCCGCTGCTTCGCTCCTTTCACTACAGCATACCCGGCGACCTGGGGGCAGACCTGCTGCGGGGACACCGGGTGCTCGTTCCCTTCGGGCATCGAACGACGACGGGTGTCTGCGTAGGTTTTCCCCTCGAGAGCGAGGTCCCTGAGCTCAAGCCCATCCAGAGCATCCTGCATCCGGGCTGCCGCTTTGACGAGCACCTGCTGGAGCTCACCCGCTGGATCTCGTCCTATTACCGCGCCAGCTGGGGAGAGATCCTGGAGGCGGCCCTGCCACCGGCGATCCGGAAGGGAGAGGCGAAGGAACAGATGACCCGGGAGATCTTCGCCCTGAAGAGCTCCACTGAGCTGCTCGAGGAGTCCGGGAGGATCGAGCGGCGGGCCGCTGCCCAGGCACGTCTCCTGAAGACGCTGGCAGAAAAAGGAGGACAGGACCTCGGCCTTGAACGCAGCTCCCTGCTCAAGCAAGCAGGAGCCACCGCTGCAAGCCTCCGCCGCCTTGAAAAACAGGGCTGGGTCGAAGAGAAAACCCGGGTCAGGCGTCTCGACCCCTACGAAACCGAAACCGCCGGGTTGAAGCCCCGCGAAGAACCCGTGCTCAATCCCGACCAGGCCGCGGCGCTGGCGGCCATGGAGCCCGGCATCGACGAAAACCAGTTCAAGCCCTGGCTCCTGAAGGGGGTCTCAGGAAGCGGCAAGACCGAGGTCTACCTCAGGGCCATCCGAAGAGCTCTCGAACAGGGCAAGCGCGGCCTCGTCCTCGTACCGGAGATCTCCCTGACCCCCCAGACGGTTCTCCGGTTCAAGCAGGCGCTGCCGGGGAAAAAGGTCGCCGTGCTGCACAGCATGTTGACTCCGAATGAGAGAACAAGCCAGTGGCGCGATATCCAGGAAGCGAAGGCTGACCTCGTCATCGGGGCGCGCTCAGCTATTTTTGCCCCGCTGCCGGACCTCGGCCTGATCGTCGTCGACGAAGAACATGAGTCGAGCTACAAGCAGGACACCTCACCGCGCTACCATGCCCGCGACGTGGCGGTCATGCGCGGCAAGCTGCTGGGGGCGACCGTCGTCCTCGGATCGGCCACGCCATCGCTTGAATCACTTCATAATGCCAACACGGGAAAATACGGGCTGCTGGAGCTCCCCCGGCGAGCCACCACACACGGCCTTCCGCGGGTCCACGTTGTCGACCTGGATGGACGGTTTTACAGCCCCAGCGGCAAGGGGCTGATCTCTCCAGACCTTGACCGGATGCTGCACCGGGAGCTGAAGCGAGGGGCCCAGAGCATCCTCTATCTCAATCGCCGCGGATTCACCACCTACCTGCATTGCCTCGAATGCGGCGGCGTGGTCAATTGCGACGAATGCGATGTCAGCCTGACCTTCCACCACGGAGAGAATGTACTGCGATGCCACTACTGCGACCTGAAACAGATGGTGCCCAAAACCTGTCCCGATTGCCGCTCCCGGGAGATCAGGCACAGCGGTGTTGGAACAGAGAAGGTGGTCGCAGAGATTTCCAGGAGATTTCCCGAGGCAAGGGTCCTGCGACTCGACCGTGACACGGTACGCAACCACCAGAATCTCAAGAAAGCCCTCGCCTCCTTTTCCCGCGGTGATTACGACATCCTCGTCGGCACCCAGATGGTAGCCAAGGGGCACGACTTCCCGGGAGTCAACCTGGTGGGTATCCTGCTGGCCGACACCGGCCTCCACTTTCCCGATTTCAGGGCAGCCGAACGAACCTGGCAGCTCCTGACCCAGGTCGCCGGGCGCGCCGGCAGGGGAGAACAGCAGGGGCTTGCCATCATCCAGACCTTCTCAGCGGAACACAACGCCGTGCGCTGTGCCGCCAGCGGAGACCACGAAGAATTCTGCAGGCTGGAGCTTGAAAACCGCAAGGCACTGGGCTACCCACCTTTCGGCCGCCTGGTGAAGATCCTGCTGAGCGGGAAGAATGAAGATGCCGTCGAAGAAGAAGCTGGCCGGATCGGGGAGATCCTCCGGCAAGCCAGCTCACCTGCCCGACGCCAGGATGGATCCGGCTCTCTTTCCGAACTGAAAAAAACCGGGGCGGGAGCTCTCGCTTCCCGCCCCAGGATTCTCGGTCCAGCACCCGCCCCACTGAACAAACTCCAGGGCAAGTTCCGTATTCAGATTTTAATCAAATCTCCTACGAGCGCCGTCAACCATCGACTACTGGAAAAAGTCGAAACCAGGCTCAAGCCCCGAAGAGGAGTTGACCTGTTCATCGATGTCGATCCACAGTCGATGCTGTAAACCTCGATGGGCTGAAACTCAGTCGGTTTAAGCCCACTGTGAAGTGGTCGGCTCGACCACTTCCTCGGTCTCAGCTACCTCTGCCGTCTCAGCCACCTCTGTTTGAGCAGGCTCCAGCGTCGGCGTTTCCATCGCCGGTGCCGCTGGTGCCGGCGTTTCCAGGGTCGGGGCTTCCAGGGTCGGGGCTTCTTCAACCACGGCCTCAGGTTCAGGAGTTTTAGCGCAAAGCATCTCCTTGAACTGCTTGCCCACCTTGAAGGCGCACCGGGTGGAAGCCGCGATCATCATCGGCTCTCCAGTACGAGGATTCCGACCCTCACGGGCCTTGGTCTGCCTCGCCTCAAAGGTCCCAAAACCCATCAACTGGACCTTCCCAGTATCCCGAACACCCTCCTTAACTGTTTCAAGGATTGTGTTTACGTAAATATCCGCCTGGCTTTTGCTGCAGTCCAATGACTTCGCAACAGCATCGATGATACCCGCCTTGTTCATCTCTTCACTCCTCTGCCTTTACGGCTTGAACAAATGGCTTGAACAAATGGTTTTTACGCACGAAAACACGCAAAACCCGCGTAACTCTTCACTGCAGGGCAGTATTCTATGTTCCGAAAAAGTTGTCAACACCAAAAGATAAGCGTATTTCCGGAAAACAAGTCATTTCGTCTTTTAGGCGATTCACAGATATACTTCAGGGACATGACTAAAAATCTGCTCAAGACACTTCCACAGGTAGAAAAAGCTCTCCAATGGCCGGAGATCAGCGCGCTTTGCCAGAGATGTTCCCGCAGTGAAATTACACGGGTCCTGCGTACCGCTCTAGATGAAATCCGCTCGGCCCTCCTGTCAGAGAGCCTTGACCCGGAGAGGGCTGAGCTCATCGCCTCGCGGGAAGGTATCGTGGCGCGGCTCAGAAAGCTCCTGGCCGCCCGCCTGCGCTCCTCCTACCGCCGGGTCATCAACGGTACCGGGGTCCTGTTGCATACCGGCCTGGGCCGCTCAGTGCTGTCTTCGGCAGCAGTTGACGCCTTCCGGGCCAACCACACCGGCTACTCCATCGTCGAGGTCGATGGCCACAGCGGAGAACGCAACCAGCGCGAAGGAGCGCTCCGGGAGGTCCTGTGTGAATTGACAGGAGCCGAGTCAGCCACCGTCGTCAACAACAACGCCGCCGCCACGCTCCTCATTCTCGGCACCTTTGCCCGGGGCAAGGAGGTGATCGTGTCACGCGGACAGCTTGTTGAAATCGGCGGCTCCTTCCGCGTGCCGGATATCATGGAAGAGAGCGGCGCGCGCCTGGTGGAGGTGGGAACAACGAACCGGACCTATGCAAAAGATTTCGAGGCCGCGATCACTCCACAGACCGGGATGTTGCTGGAGGTTCACACCTCCAACTACGCGATCCGCGGTTTCGCCCATCACACTCCGCTGGAGGACCTCGTCGAGCTCGGCTCCGACAGGGGGCTGCCGGTGGCGAGTGATCTCGGCTCCGGCTGCTTCCTCGACATGATGAAATTCGGCTTTGAACACGAGCCGCTGGTGCGGGACAAGGTGCTGGCCGGCCCGGAGGCCGTCTGCTTCAGCGGCGACAAGCTGCTCGGCGGTCCGCAGGCGGGTATCATCGTCGGCAAGAAGACCGCCATCGAGAAGGTGCGGGCCCATCCTCTCTTCCGCGCCCTGCGGATTGACAAGGTCAGCCTCACCCTGCTGGAGGCAACGCTGCAGCTCTACCGCAACCCGGAGCAGGTCCAGGAAAACATCCCCATCCTGCGAATGCTCAGCAACACGGCGGAAAGCCTGAAAGAAAAGGCTGATACTTTCGCCGCAGAATTCAAAGGCAAGAGCGGCAGGCTCAAGCTCGAGGTGATCGAGACCTCGGCACAGACCGGCAGCGGCTCTCTCCCGGACCAGGCCATCCCCAGCTGGGGCATCGCCATGGAACACTCCGAGCTGAACCCCCGGAAACTCTCCGAGGCCCTGCGCTCTGCCAACCCGCCGGTATTCACCCGGGTTCACGGTGAGCGTGTGCTGGTGGATTTCCGCACCCTCCTCGATGGAGACGAAGAAAACCTCGCGCGGATTCTCAAGCGCCTGGTCTGAAAGCCGAAGAACCGGCAAGGCCCTCTCAGACGTCACAGAGCCTGACGGCCTCATTGAGAGACTTGAGTGGATCGCGGGTAGGAATGAACTCCTGCCCGACATAGCCGGTATAGCCGGTCTCGGCAATCGCCTTCATAATGCCCGGATAGTTGAGCTCCTGCCGGTTATCCAGCTCGGCGCGGCCGGGAACGCCGGCTGTATG
>CAJWZY010000072.1 GCA_913050545.1 uncultured bacterium
ACACCCGTTCCCATTCCGAACACGGTAGTTAAGCTCTTTGCGCCGATGGTATTGGCTAACGCTGAGAGAGTAGGGAGCGCCCGCTTTATTAATATTATTACCCGTCAGGATGCGGGGTCTTCAACCTGAGAGCAGGTCCGGAGGCTCCTGAGTCCTGGCGGGTTTTTTTTTGTCTGTGGTCCCGGGAGGACGTTTCGAATTGACCTTGCCTTCGGACTCCAACTATAATCCCGGTCGGCAGTGTGTTCGCTGCCACAACATCCTTTTGGACTTTTAAATGATGAATACGGCAAATCCCAGGACGACTTCCTTTGTGGGCAGGCAACGCATCGAGGCGTTGTTGCATGGATGCAATCGTGCATTCGCCCTTGTCGTCCTGTTTGTATTTCTGGCCGTAACCCTTTGGTTGCCAGCCATCTCCGCGAATGAGGAGAAGGCTGGAGTTACCTGGGTCGATGAAACTGGGCGAGTCGAATTTTTCGACAACGTGCCCAGCCAAGCCGGCCTGGTCCAGGGGACTGTTGGTGTTTGTTCAGTAAATAACCATAACTATTGCATAACCTCTGAAGCAGATTTTGGAGAGTGGTGCAGGTTGGTACAGTGGACTTCGAGTTCACGGTTTCAAAGTAGAACAGGAGCGATTTGTTTGAACCTAATCCTTCGTCGAGGTAAAGAAATGCCCTCTATTGCGGGTTCTTTACCTTTTTCGAACATGCTGGGAGGCGTTTTCTCCCAGGATCGAGACGATATTTCATCCCGAGAGTCAGTCTTCGCCATGCCCCGGGGGTCCCTGGGGAAACGCGAGGCTCGTACAGGACGTGTTTTTGTACCACGGGCTCTTGGTTTACGGGTTTAGAACAGTTTGAGGCCGTGGTAGTTCAACCTGCCATGGCAGCCTGCCGGGCTGGGAGTGCAGATTGTGCTCCTGTCGGTTGGTTTCCTCCGGTTCGCGGCGATTCCTCCCTGCTGTACCTTCCAGCTGTCACTCGATCTTCTGTTCGGGGGTGAGAGGAATGAGTCATGTCGAACCCATACATGCTCATCGGGATAGGCATTGCTGTCGGCCTGGTCGTCTTCTTTCTTTTTTACAAATTGAAGATGGTTGCCGCCGGCAAGACTGCACAGGGCCTGCTTGATGAGGCTGAAAAACAGGGCAGCAAATTAAAAGAAGAGTTTCTTTCTAAGGCTAAGAAGGAATCCGGTAAGCATCGCGAACACCTCGAGAGCGAGGTCAATGCCCAGCGCAAGGACCTGGAGTCCGTCGAGTCCAGGCTGACCAAGAAGGAAGACAACCTCGACAGGAAGTTTGATCTTCTCAACAAGAAGGAAAGCTACCTCGAGAACAAGGAACAGAGTCTCGATAAGCGCGGCTCTCTCATGGAGCATCGTGAGCAGGAGCTCGAAGAAATTGTCGAGGAAGAGAAGCAGACTCTTTTCCGTGTCACCAACCTGAACCATGAAGATGCGAAAAAGCTCCTGCTGCAGAAGCTTGAGCAGGAGTTTGATCATGAGCAGGAAACGATGATCAACCGAATGCTTGAGCGCATCAAGGAGACGGCGGAGACCCGGGGGCGCGAGATCCTGGCAACCTGTATCCAGAGGATGTCTTCAACCTATTGCCGCGATATTACCCAGAGCACCATCGAGATTCCAAACGATGAGATGAAGGGGCGGGTGATCGGGCGCGAGGGGCGGAATATTCGTGCTTTTGAGAAGGCAACCGGTGTTGACGTGATCGTCGATGATACTCCGGGGGTTATTATCATCTCCTGCTTTGACAGTATCCGCCGTGAGATGGCCCGCAAATCGATGGATCAGCTGATTACCGATGGACGGATCCACCCTGCCCGGATCGAGGAGATTGTCCAGCAGGTCAAGAGGGATATGAATGACATCATCCAGGAGGAAGGTAAGAAGGCGGTCTATGACCTGAACCTTCCCGGGGTCCATCCGAAGATGATAACCCTGCTGGGGCGCCTGAAGTTCCGCTCCAGTTATGGTCAGAATGTTCTCGAGCATGTGAAAGAATGTGCGCACCTTGCCGGTATGCTGGCCTCTGAGCTGGGGATGGATGCCGTTCTCGCCAAGCGCTGTGCCCTGATGCACGACGTTGGAAAGGCTGTCGACCATGAGATCGAAGGTGGACACCCCGAAATCGGGGCCAATATTGCCCGTCGCTACGACGAGCCGGAAGAGGTGGTCAACTCGATCGCTTCCCACCACAATGATGTTCCGCAGGAAACGATCTACGCCGTTATCACCCAGATAGCGGATTCGATCTCCGGCTCCAGGCCGGGCGCCAGGGGCGAGACCCTGGAGCGTTATATCAAGAAGCTTGAGAATCTCGAGGCTGTAGCGCTGAGCTTCCCCGGGATCCAGACGGCCAATGCAATCCAGGCCGGACGCGAGATCCGGGTTTTTGTCAATTCGCAGAAGGTGAATGACAAGAAGGCGATCAAGCTCTGCCGGGATATCGCAAAGGAAATTGAAAGCACTTTGCAGTACCCCGGTGAGATCAAGATTACGCTCCTGAGGGAAACCCGTGTTGTTGAATACGCCAGGTAAGTGAGGGGAATGTGCAGATAAAAGTCTTACTGATTGGAGATATTGTCGGCAAGCCCGGGAGGTCCGTTGTTAAGGAGCTCCTTGGTGGCTTCGTGAGTGAAAACAACATCGAGTTTGTTATCGCCAATGGTGAGAACGCCGCCCAGGGTTCAGGCATCACAGAGAATCTCTTCAAGGAGATTGTCGGGGCCGGGGTTGACGTGGTGACAAGTGGTGATCATACCTGGAGGCGCAAAGAGGTTATTCCCGTCCTGGAGAGGGACAAGCGGCTGCTGCGGCCGCATAATTATCCCGCGACCTGTCCCGGAAAAGGGAGCCGGGTTTTCGATACCCCCCAGGGCTTTCGTATCGGGGTGGTAACGGTTCTGGGCAGGGTCTTCATGTCAGGGGTGGAATGCCCTTTCCTCACGGTTGCAAAAGCTGTGGAAGAGGTCAAGGTCTCAACTCCATTGTGTATTGTCGAGGTCCATGCTGAGGCCACCAGTGAGAAGATCGCTATGGGCTGGCGGTTCGCTGGAAAGGTTTCCTGTCTTTTCGGTACGCATACCCATATTCCAACTGCAGATGAGCGTGTACTCCCCGGCGGGACGGCCTACATTACCGACCTGGGAATGACCGGCCCCTATGATTCAGTCATCGGGCGCAAAAAAGAGAGCGTTATCTACAAGTTCGAAACGACCATGCATGCTCCGTTTGATGTGGCCACTGGAGATGTGCGCTTGTGCGGTGCGGTGGTGACTCTCGATACGGAGACGGGTAAGGCGACAGCTATCGAGAGAGTCATGCTGTGTAGTGGGCAGGGTTGAAATGGAAGAAAGCCAGGGCGAGTTCAATTTTTCCACCGGGCAGAAGGTCTGGTCTGTTGGAGAGTTTACCCGGCAGGTGCGGGGCATCCTGGAATCGACCTTTGACAGGTTGCAGGTAAGGGGGCAGATCGGCAATCTCACGCGGGCCCAGTCAGGTCATATCTACATGAACCTGGTTGATGATGAGGACAGTGGGAAATCCCGTATTTCCAGTTCGCAGCTGAGAGTGGTTATGTGGAGGGGGCAGGCGTCCCGCTTGCGTTTTCAGCCCGAGACAGGGATGAAGGTCGTGGTGACCGGCAAGATCACGGTTTATGAACCCAAGGGAGAGTACCAGCTGGTGGCTGACCGGCTTGAACCCGAGGGAGTAGGAGAGCTCCAGCTCGCCTTCGAGCAGCTGAAGCGGAAGCTCCAGGATGAAGGGCTGTTCGATCTCGAGAAGAAAATTGAGCTGCCATTCTTCCCCGAAAGGATCGGGCTGGTAACATCTTCGTCCGGGGCTGCTGTCCGGGATTTTCTCAGGACCCTGTATTCGCGCAATGGGCTGGCACAGGTTCGCCTGGTTCCTGTTCGTGTCCAGGGAGAGGGGGCGGCCCTCGAGGTAGCGCAGGCTATCGAGCTCCTGCAGAGGGATGACGCGGGGGTGGATACTATCGTGTTGACCCGGGGGGGAGGCAGCCTGGAGGATCTCTGGGCCTTCAATGAAGAGGTGGTAGCACGGGCGATAGCTGGCAGTGCTATCCCGGTTGTTTCGGCGATCGGACATGAAGTGGATTTCACCATTGCGGATTTCGTTGCAGATGAACGTGCGGCGACTCCTACTGCGGCAGCATCTCTCGTAACCCCTGACCGTGTTGAATTGCTGCGGCGGCTGGATGGAAGTCAGCGCCGTCTTGCGCTGGGCTTGCGTGCCTGGGCTGACCGGGGGGAGAGTGAGCTGGCCCGGCGTATGGCTTCCCGATACCTGGCGGATCCGCAGCTTGTCGTCGAGGAGAGGTTTGAACATCTTGACAGGGTACTGGGCGACCTTCGGCTGCTTTCCCGAAGCAGGCTGGATGAGCTGGAGAACTCGCTCTCCCTGCTTGGCGCCCGCCTGGAAACCCTGAGTCCCTATGCCGTTTTAAAGCGGGGATATGCAGTGGCGCTCGATGCAGCAGGAGAGGTGGTGTCGGGTACAGAGAAACTTAGCGAGGGAGATCTCCTGCACCTGAGGTTTGATCGGGGGAATGCAGGGGTCAAGGTAGAGGAGCTCGGGTAGCTGGCAGAGGTAAGGACAATACTGCGGAGGCAAACAGAACGATGGCCAAAAAAGCGAAGAAACCTGATTTTGAGAGTGAGCTCACGAAGCTCGAGGAGGCTGTAGAGAAACTCGAGGAGGGGAGCCTTACGCTGGATGAGGCGATTGCCCAGTTTGAGGCTGGCTTCAAATCCTGGCGCCATTGCCAGGATCTTCTTGAGAAAGCCAAGAAGAAGATCGAGGTTCTCTGTGAGGAGGTGGGTATTGCCGGCGACGAAGACGGCTCCCTGTCCTGGAAAGATTCTGAGATGGATCCCGATGCTGAGTCGGGTGAAGCAGGATAACGGTTTTTCTGCACGGTCGAGATTATTTATGAAGGCCCTGTTACAGAGAGTCAGGACTGCATCGGTGGAGGTTGATGGAGAAATCGTCAGCTCTATCGATAAGGGATTGCTCGTATTTCTCGGTGTTGGAAAGGGAGACACCGATGAAGATGGTAAAAAGCTAGCCGCAAAAGTAGTCGATTTGCGGATCTTTCCAGATGAGAATCATTCCATGAACAGATCGCTGCAAGATTCCGGAGGAGAGGTATTGCTGGTCTCCCAGTTTACCCTCCAGGCTGACTGTCGCCGTGGGCGCAGGCCGTCCTTTACCGAGGCGGAAGATCCTGTCCGGGCGGAAGAAATGTACAAGGCCTTTGGAGGGCATCTGCGTTCAAGTGGAGTCAGCACCCGCGAGGGAGTATTCGGAGCGCATATGAACGTCCGGCTCGACAATGATGGGCCGGTGACCATAATGCTGGATAGCGCTTACCTGTCTCGCGGCGGCGGAGGCAGTTGAATGCGCAACAGGAATTCCCCGAACTTCCGGCATGAGCTGGACTACTACAACATCCTGGGGGTCAGCGAGAGCGCCAGCGGGGAAGATATCCGCAGGGCTTACCGCCGGCTGGTTCTCGATGCCCATCCTGACAAGAACCCCCATCGCCGCGAGTGGGCTGAACATCGGATTCGTCTTCTCATAGAGGCCTTCGACATCCTGGGAAATAATGAGAGCCGCCGGGTTTTCGATATCCATCGTAAGGCCGCAGCGAAGATGAGGGGAGAGGGGGAGCCCTTCTTTTTTACCAGGAAGACCCCGGGTGCCCGGGCGTTGCTGATCCTGTACTTGTTGACCAACAAGCAGGAAAAAAAAGGCGCGCAGTTGCTGGTGGAGATGGAGGAAGAACACGGCAGCGAGTACCTGCGGGAATATCTTTGCAGGGAGGATTATCTCGACAGCCTGTTCCTGCTCGCAGAGCACTATATCCGACAGAAGAATTTCCTGGCGGCAGTCGAGCGGCTGCGGGTGTTCTATCACCATGAATGCCATTCAAGGGCGCCACGCCACTATTACGACCAGGTAATAGACCACCTCAGAAATCTCTACCTGCGTAAGCTGCCCGGGATGCTCGCTCCGGGCCTTCTCAGCACCTATCTCGCCGAGGCAGCAGACTTTCAGCTGAAGTCGAATGACGAGGTCCTGAGGCTTCACCTCCTGGCCAGGGCTGCCATCGACAGCGAGAACTTCACAGTAGCCCAGCGAGCGGTTGAGTCTTTTGACCAAATCAATCCCGGCTCCAGCGATCTGGAGGAGCTGCGTTCCCGGCTTGCACAAATGCAGGATGTCAGCCTGCTGAAGAGGAAGGTCTGCAACCAGGGCGCCGGCATCAGGGGCAGCCTGTGAACAGGCTCTATGCGGTTGTGCTGGCGGGTGGCAGGGGGAGCCGGTTCTGGCCGCTGAGCAGTCCAGAGCAGCCGAAACCCTTTCTCCCTCTCTGCGAAGATGGGGCCTCGATGTTGTCGAGGACGTGGCAGCGGCTGGAGGGTGTCGTCGGCGGGGAGAGGGTATTCGTTGTCGCGGACTCAAAGCACTCGGAGCTGATTGGGAGCCAGCTACCGGATCTTCCTGCAGGGAGATTCGTTGAGGAAGCCGGCAACAGGGGCACAGCAGCTGCGGTGGCCCTGGCGGCTGAGCATATCTGTCGCGAAGATCCCGATGCTCTCATCCTGGTCTGTCCGTCGGACCACCATATCGCTCCGGACGAAGAGTTTTCCCGTACCATAGCATTTACCCTTAAGTGCCTGGAAACCCTGCAAGGGCAGGAGGATCCAGCTACCCTCATCCTCGGAGTCGAAGCGGTTTCACCGCTCACCTGCTATGGATATCTCAGCTGTGGAGAGGTCGTTGAGAGCTCCGCTGGGTTGCAATGCCGCCGGGTTTCTGCCTTCAAGGAGAAGCCGGGGCCCGCCGCTGCCACGGCTTTACTCGACAGCGGAGCTGCACTCTGGAGCACCGGCATTTTTCTCTGGAGGGCTGGAGATTACCTGCGCCTCTTTGAGAAATACATCGGCGGCTCCGGTTCGGCGCCTGGAGAATCCGTGTCGGTAGACGAGGGGATTCTCGAAAAAGCCTCTGATGTTTTTTCAGTGAGAGCGTCCTTTTCCTGGCAGGATGTCGGCACCTGGGATCGCTATGCCCTTGAGCTGGCAGAGGCTGGAGCGGGTAATCGCGTTCGCGGAAATTTTGTCAGCCTCGATACAAAGGATTGCATCGTCGTATCAGGCCGGAGGATGATAGCGGCCGTCGGGGTGAAGGATCTCGTTATCGTTGAGACCGAAAACTCGGTACTGGTTTGTCATCGTGACTCCGCTGAGAGGGTTCGGGATCTTGTGCAGGAAATGGACAATCGCAGGGATGCGTCCGATTCATAGCTGGTGGCCGGCGAATTCGAGGCTGGGCAGGAACAGGTTTTCAGATGGGTAAACTCCTCGGACTTGATCACGGAGACAAGCGTTTCGGTATCGCTTTGAGCGATGCAGGCAAGGTCATTGCTACGCCCCGGTTTGTTGTCGAGGGAGAAGACGCACTCTGGGAGAAGCTTTATTCCCTGGCGCGGGAAGAGGACATCGAGGCTGTTGTGCTCGGGCTTCCGTTGAATATGGATGGTACCGAAGGGCCCCGTGCCAGGAAGGTCATCGAGTTTTCTCGGGTCCTCGAAGAAAAGACCGGTCTGCCTGTACACTTTCACGATGAGCGTCTGAGCAGCTTTGAGGCAGAGAACGCTCTCTGTGAGGCGGGAGTCTACGGCAGCAGGCGCAAGAGCCGGGTAGACATGGTTGCCGCGCAGATCATTCTGCAGGGTTATCTGAACCAGCTGAACGAGGAGCCTCCGGTAACGGGAGATTGAGCGGCCTGGAGACCTTTTTTTCCCTCATTTGCCCCTCTTTAGCTTGCCCGGGTACGGCGCTGTGTTAGGATAGCGGGCTTGATATACAGAATTCAGTAGTAAGTGATAATAGAAGGCCAGTTTACGAAGAATGGAAATAACCGAGATGACTCGTTCGGCAGTCGCCGAACATTTCGCCCGCAAGAAAGGTGACACGGGCAGCCCCGAGGTGCAGATAGCTCTTCTCAGTCAGCGAATCAAGGCTCTCACCGAGCACCTCAAGACGCATAAGAAAGACCATGCAACCCGCCGTGGACTTCTCATGCTTGTAGGGCAGAGGGCCAAGTTGCTGCGATATCTCGCCCGCGAGGATATCGAGCGTTATCGTTCGCTGATTGGTGAGTTGGGTCTTCGTCGCTGATCGCCGCTGAAATGGGTACACCCCTTTCCCGGCTGGTCACTTCCGCACTAGTCAACCTTGCAGGTTGAGCGTGGAACGCAGAGCGAAGGCGAGACGTAATGAAATAAACATTCAACTCTTCCCGGGTTGAATCCAGGCAGAGCCGCCAAAGGCGGCAAGGCGGTATTGGCAGGCTGAAAGTTGGCCTGGCAGTGAACCGCGACAGCAGCAAGGAGGCTGGAAGGAAAGAAAAAGTACAAGAAGCGGATCTCCGATCAGCCGGGGTTCCAAGAGGTAGCAGGTAAGAAATATTCAGTATTAGCAGTAGAAGAAACAAAGAAGAAGATGACAGCAAAAGTAGAAAAAGAAATTGCAGGCAGGACCTTAACCATCGAGACCGGGAAGATTGCCCGGCAGGCCAATGGAGCGACCACCGTCAGGTATGGTGATACCCAGGTTTTCACCGCGGTAACCTCCTCCTCCGCCAGGTTCGGCATGAACTTCTTCCCCCTCACGGTTGATTACAGGGAGAAGACCACGGCCGCGGGCAAATTCCCCGGCGGCTTCATAAAAAGA
>CAJWZY010000073.1 GCA_913050545.1 uncultured bacterium
TAAACGAATGGTCTCGATTAAGGAAGATTAAATACAACCATCCACTTCATTTGTCTTCACAAGATAAATTGCCCTTAACTTTGATAAAAGATAATAGGATATATATGCATGATGATTTGAAGTTTAATAATTTTTTAATAACAAAAAATGATAAATTATATCTTATGGACATTAATGCTTTTTTTTGGCATAATTATATATACCCAAACATAATAAACACATCCACTCTAACTTATACAACCATGGACACAAAAACACTCCTCCAAGACGGCGATATTAACAAAGACGACGAAGACCTTATCTTTGATCCCTTTAATCCCAACAATAAAGAGATCAGCCAATCCCAAGTCGAAGCCATCCTCAAAAAATATGGCGTCCCCGACAAAGTTCATAATTTTAATCTCTATCGACGTGCCTTCGTTCATAAATCCTACGTCAAACGACCCCATCTCGAAAACCTCGCCAATGCAGAGAACGACCGCACCAGGATCCCGACAACCCCGGCCATCGTTTCCGGTGGGCCGGCGAACTTTCCCGCCAATGCCCTTCTTTTCAACACGCAGGGTTTTGATGATCCCCAGGATGACGACTTCGCCGCCATGAAATGGCGCCTTGGGGAGGTAACGCCGCCCAATGCCCCCTTTGACCCCGACAAGCAACGCATCTATGAATGGCCGGCCGTCTGGGAACTTGAAACCGAGCAGTTCAGCTCTCTGCTGATGGTCCCGCGCAGCGCGGTCGAGGTCGGAAAAACCTACCGGGTACGGCTCAAGGTCAAGGATGACACCCAGCGCTGGAGCCACTGGTCAGCACCCGTTGAGTTCACCGTCACCGCCCCGACATCCCCTGACCCCGTCCAGTCGTCACTTCGAATCACCGAGCTCATGTTCAATCCCCTCGGCGATGAAGGCTTTGAGTTCATCGAGATCCAGAACACCGGCAACCAGGTCATCGACCTCCGCGAGGTCCATCTCAGCGAGGGTGTCGAGTTCTCCTTTGACGGCTCGGAAGTGGAGGAGCTGCCCCCGGGTGAGTATGTTCTTGTCCTCAGGAACGCCCCGGCCTTTGCCTCCCGCTACGACACCACCGGCATGCTCATCGCGGGAGAATACTCCGGCAGGTTGTCCAACGGTGGCGAGCAGATCACCCTCTCCTTCGGCAGCGCCGAGACCATTCTCGACTTTGAATACGATGACGACTGGTATCCGGCCGCGGACGGCAAGGGCCTGTCCATCGTGATCCGCGACCCCCTGGGTGCGGTGGAGAGCTGGGGCGAACCCGCCTCCTGGCGGCTGAGCAATTCCCGTGACGGCTCACCGGCGAGGGAAGACACCGAGAGCGAGGGCGGCAGCCAGCTGCCCGGCGACGTCGCCCAGGATGGCAGCCTGAATATTACCGACGCGGTTGTTCACCTGCGCCACCTCTTCGGCGGCGCAACGCAGCCGCTGCCCTGCGCCGACGGAGTCTTTGAACACCCCTCCAACCTGGCTCTCCTCGATGTCGATGGGGACGGAGAGGCCAACCTGACCGATGCCGTCTTTCTCCTGCTCTACCTGTTCAACAACGGAGCCCCGCCGAGCCTGGGCGTCGAGTGCGTGCGTCTGTCCGATTGCCCGGATGCCTGCACACCCTGAGGCTTCGCGGATAACCGCCGCGCGCTGCCGCCAACCTCTTAACCTGGCGGCAGACCGGGATGTCAGAGTGAGAGGCAACCGCCATGGATTCCTTCTTTAAACGCCACTGGTTTCTCTTCGGAATGGCTGTCGCCGTAGCCGGCGGCTACCTCCTTCCCCAGGGAGGGGAGAGCCTGCGTGAGAGCAGCTTTGCCATACCACTGCTGGTAGCAGTGGTGCTCGGAATCTCAGGCTTCACACTCGACACCTCCCGGCTGCTTGCCCAGGCGAGCAACCTGTGGGCCCTTCTGCTCACCCTGGCAACGACCTACGCCGCCGCACCGCTGGCCGCCTATGCCCTGGCGAAGGCCTGGGGCCCGGAAATCAGCGGTCCGGGATCGGACGGGGCGTTCTTTCTCGAGGCGATGATGATTCTTGCGGCACAGGCCGGCACCCTGGCCTCGGCCCTTGCCATGACCTCGATCGCACGCGGCAACCAGGAGCTCGCTCTTCTCATCACCGTCCTGTCGAGCATTCTCACTGCCGTCCTGACCCCCCTGGTCCTGGAGCTCTCCCTCGGAGAGATTGTCGAGGTGCCTTTTGCCCGGATCATGCTGAGAATTACGTGGATCGTGGTCCTGCCGGTATTGGCCGGACAAGTCGCCAGGAGGTTGCTCTGGCAGCAGGCCCAGGGAGTTCTTCCGGCTGTACGGATCCTTCCCCGGCTTATCATTCTCTCCTTCCTCTACACCGGCTTCTGTGCTGCAACGGTCCGGCTGGGAGAGGCTCCGGGCCTGGCGCTCAGGTTCCTCGGTGCCTGCCTGTGCCTGCACCTCGCCCTCCTGGGGTGGACCTGGCTCTCATCGCGGGCCCTGGGAATGTCGCCGCAAAACCGCACAGCGGTGATCCTCTGCGGCAGCCAGAAGACCCTTCCAAACGGGATCTATATCTGGACGAAGTTCTTCGCCACAAACCCCTACGGGGCGCTACCGCTGGCCCTCTACCACGTGGTCCAGCTCCTGGTCGACACACTGCTTCTGCGGCGGCTGGAGGCATCGAACAGGTCGCCCACAGAAGAGCCTGGGGAATCTTCCGGGTAAGCTCCGCGCAGCGTGGTTACTTCTTTCCTTCGGCGTACTGCTCGCTGATTCTCCGGTAGTAGCTCCGGATGATCTCGAGGTATTCCGAGGGGGCGGTCTTGGGATTGACCGAACCGATGGCATCGCGAATCTTGGGCGGCAGGAGACCCCACTTCTTTCCTTTGCGAACCCGGTCAGCCAGCTCGCCGGAAGAGTTGTCGGGCTTCTGCCCATCACCTGCATTGTTGTTCTCCACCTTGCCGGGCTGCTCCTGGCCGTCCTTGCCCTTGGCCTTGGCCTGCTTGGCCTGTTGCTCATTTTCCTGCTGCTGGCGGGAAGACTTGACCTGGTCCTGGTTCTTTCTCGGAGCTCCCTGGCCGGGCTTCTTGTCCTTGCCCTGCTTCTGCTGGCTGGAGTTCTGGCTGGCCTGCTGGGATTGCCCGCTACCGCCACTGTTGCAGCGGCTGCATTCCTCGGCAATCTTCTCGATGAGCTGATTCATTTTCTGAACCACAGCCTTCTGCTGCTTCTGGGTAGCCCCGCCGGTTTTCTTGCCGGCGAGATCCTTCTGAATCTCATCCAGCATGCGGCGGATCTCATCGAGGTTCTGCTTGCTTTCCTTGATGACCTTCGCCTGCTGGGAATCGGGGCGCGGGAGATCAGCTCCATCTACCTGGGGCCGGGCCTTCTTGTCGGCTTCAGCCTCACGCTCGGCAACAACCGTGGGCAGAGAAAAGAACACCGCCAGGAAAAGGGCTGAAAAAGCAGCTCGGGTAAAAACGCTCATCGATATCTCCCGAAAATTAAAAATCGCTCCAGGCGGGTTGAAAAAGAACTCGCCCGGCCTGCAAACATCCTACTACCGCCGACAGTCACGAGCCAGAGTTTTCATGCGCAGCAGCGGCGTCCACAAGCCCCGTTACCGGAATCAACACCTTCGGCAAGAGTGAAAATCCCCCCCCGGTAAGCCCGGGAAGCCGCTGAAAAAGGGGTTTCCCTACTCGTCGAGCTTGATCATGGATTCAAGATCGAGGTCGTCTTCCTCTCCGCGAACCAGCAAAAGAATGGCCGCATGGGGAACGATCAGATAGGGCGTTCTTTCAAACTCAATCTCAACGGACGCGTTGCGCAAAAAGAGGGCCATGTCACCGACCTCGGCCTCCATGGGCACATAGGTGGTCTTGGCTTCATGCAGCTTCCAGGGCTCTTCACCGAACTCTGACGGCGCCTGGACCGGCGTACCAGGGCCCACCTCGACAATCCGGCCACTCTGCACCTCCATCTTGTCCACCGCGGACTGGGGCAGCAGCAACCCCACACGCGTGCGGTCCTCCCCTTCCTGGGGCACAACCAGGACCCTGTCACCTACAACAACCAGTTTTTTACCCTTAGCTTCCATTTCCGCCTCTATCTTCAAGCCGTCTTCAATCCGGCCCATGAATATACCTTACCAGGGCACTCCATTTCCAGCCGTGCACTGAACCACAGAGATCAGGGTTTTACTTCAAACCTCCCCTTCGACATGTTATCTCCAGAAGGCTTCTACTTTACTGACTGAAAGAGGATCTTGAAAAATGAGCCCGAGTGCAGGCAATCCACTCAATCTGGCCATCATCGGAGCCGGCCTGGTGAGCGACTACCACCACGTCCCGGGCATCCTGCTCGACCCCCGAGCTCGAGTGGCCGCCGTCTGTGATACCGACGAGGCCCTGCTGGAAAAACGCAAGACCGACTGGGGGGTTGAGAAGGTAACGACCGATCCCGGTGAAATCTTTTCCGACCCTGGAATTGACGGCGTGATCATCGCCACACCGAACTTCACCCATCCCGCGCTGGCAATCGACGCCGCACGCAACGGCAAACATATCATGTGCGAAAAACCACTGGGGCTGAATGCCACAGAGGTCGCGAGCATGCACGAGGCTGCAAAAACCGCCGGGGTGGTTCATATGACGGCCTTCACCTACCGGTTCGCCCCCTCGATGCGCTACCTGAAGCACCTGGTGCAGAACGGGGACCTCGGGCAGCCGAGGCATTTCCGCAGCCAGCGCTTCCTGGACCTGCCCGAGACCAGCTGGGGTTGGAGGCAATACCGGGACAAGGGCGGCGCAGGTGATCTCTTCGATATGACCATCCATCGCATCGACTTCGCCCAGGACCTGCTGGGGCCGATCAACAGGATCTGCGGCTCGGTTGCCAATTTCGCCCCTAGAACCGAAACGGCAGATGGTTCCCCTTGTGCGCCATCAGAGGTCGACGACTGGTCGGCCATTATCGGGGATTTTGAATCCGGAGCTACGGGCGTCTGGGAAGGGACCACCCTCGCCAAGGGATACAACCGTGACGGCTTCGGTCACGAATGGGCCGAGATCAACGGATCGGAAGCCTCCGCAGTCTACCGGCTTCACGAGCCCAACATCCTGCTGCTGGGCCGCCATGGCGGCGATCTCGAACCCATAGAGGTTCCGGCGGAGTTCCTCAAGCCGGAGGACAGTCCCCGCAAGCCCGCCGACGGAGAGCCGGCCACGGTGTTTCGTTACGACCTGGCCTGGGAATTCGTCTCGGCAATCCTCGAAGACCGGGATGCCATCCCGAGCTTCTGGGACGGCTGGAGCGCCCAGGTCATTGCCGATGCGACCCTCGACTCGAGAGAGCAGGGCAGGTGGATCGATATCGAGCAGCCGGCGCGCTGAGTCCCTCAGCCGGCACTGGCGGGCTGGGTGAATTCCATCGGTATGCCATCAGGGTCGAGAAAATACACCATGCTGTTGCCGGCGTTGGGGCCACCCTCAACCCTCATCACGCTGGAAAGGAAGCGAACCCCCCGCTCCTGCAGCCGCGAAACCTCGGACTGGATGTCATCCACCACGTAGCAAAGATGAGCGCTGCCGGTATCGCAGGTGCGGGGAGCCTGCGGCTGCCCCGATGCGCAGAGATACTGGATAAGCTCAAGCCCCTGGCCGTAACCGCTGAGATGGATGATCCGCATCCGGACCCCCTCCAGGCCGGTGACCGTCTCAGCAAAATTACCTTCCACGGTGCGGTCGTCGAGAACCTCGAAGCCCAGGAGGTCCCGGTAGAACTCCAGGGAGCGCTCCATATCGCTGACGGTAAACGAAACATGGTGAACGTCTGTGATCATCCGGCCCGAAACCTCCTCAACGCGGTACCTGTTTTGCCTCGAAAACCGGAGCATACCCCCGGCATACGGCCCCTGTCCATGCCGGGAATGAGTAGATCTCAGCTCAAGAACCACTGCGAAGCTCTGCCAGGGCGGAAAACGAAAAAATACTGATTACCCCGAATGTACGTCAAAATGCAGATTCAACAGGAGTTAGATCCATGTGGACCTTATTATCTTAAGTGCAGGGCCTAACGAAATTTGATAACCGCCCGGAAAAAGTGTATAAAAAACCGTCACATTTGTTTTTGCCCTTTCAGACGGCGAATATGGCTTCCGGTAGCACTTCTTGGCTATGCTGTGAGCTCTGAAACCTTACTTTTCCCGTCATCTGCAGCCTTTTCTGAGTCCTGGAAAGGACCTGAATGGAACCCGGCAACACTCACCAACTGATCATCCAGGAAGAAAAGGGAGAGAGAACCTTTTCGCTGCCGGAGGGAGAAATCCACCTGGGGCGCGCAAGCAGCAATGAATTGCAATTGCGTGAAAAAAGCGTCTCCAGAGTCCATTGCCGAATTGAGCGCGATGGCGACCGGGTGGTGGTTTTTGATGCCGGAACCAGCAATGCGGCTCGCCTCCGCCGTCACGGGAAAGAACGCATCAAAGGAGCCAATGGCAGAATCCTGCGAGACCAGGATGTCATCTTCCTTGGACGCCTCGAGATCGTCTACCGGGGCTGCTCAGGACCCGGCGCACGCACCACCTCAGCTTCCCAGCAAAGCGAGATCCCCACTGTGCGAGGGGCGGTACCTGTTGAGAAGCCCCAGGCCCCGATAGCTGATCCCAATCTCCCCCAGCAACCCGCAGCGCAAATGCCGCAGCCCCAGGGCCAGCCCTACCCTGCCCCGCAGGATCCCAACCAGCCCTATCCCGCTCAGCAAGATCCCAACCAGCCCTATCCCGCGCCGCAAGATCCCAACCAGCCCTATCCTGCTCAGCCATATCCAGGACAACCGTATCCCGCCCAGCAGGGATACCCGCAGCAGCAGCCCGGAGCATATCCGCCGCAGTACATACCCCCCGCTCAGCAGCCACCGCCACAGAATTATAATCCGGGTGCTCCCGGTGCAGTGCAGCAGCCCGTTGTCTTCAATCCGGCTCCAGCTGAACCGGAAAAACCAAAAAAGAAGATCAAGAAGCGCATCAAGCCCAAGAAGATCGCCGCCAAAGCCAGCAAGGCCGTCGTTCCGAAAAAAACCAGCGGGAGCCCCGCCGTGCCCCTCGCGATCGGCGCTGTAACCCTCGTTGTGCTGCTCGTCGTGGTGTCAGGCGTCTTCAAGAGCATGAGGGACGACAACGACCTCCAGCGCGTTGCCATCGAAGCCCAACAGGCGAATACCTCCCGCCGCCAGATGTCTGAGCGGGAAAAGGCCCTCCTGCAGAGCCAGCTGGGCGCGACCAACAGCGAGATTCAAAAATTACGGCAGGCGCTTGCCGCGCTGGAGAAATCCAGCCAGGCCCGGGCTGTCGACCCCATCCCCAATCCGAAAGATACTTCTGTCGAGAGTATAACCGCCCCTTCGGCTGAAGAACCGGTTCTTCCCTCCTCGGCAGGCGGCGACCAGAACCTTGCCGAAAAAAAGGCAATGCTCGCCTCGCTGCTCAAGCGGCGTGAGCAGCTCGAGAAGAAATACGGCGGGCTCAACGGGGGAACTGACACAACAAAGATCGAGGCCTCGATCGCACGGCGCACAGCGGTGATGAACAACAGTGGCAACCGGATTCTCAGCGTCGAGGACGATGAGGACACCCGGAAAACCGAGGTCGCCAAGATTCCGCAAACAGTCGAGCTGTCAAAAAAAGACTACTCCGACCTGATCGAGCGGCTCAAAGAAACCGTCGGCAACTACGGGTTACCGACCACTGTCCATTCGCCGAAGGATCTCGATCCGGATCTCACCACGCTCCTGAGAGCGACGGGCGATGACGGAGCCAAGGGGCTGGTGACGGTCTACCTCTACTCCAGCGAGCTTCGCGCCAAGATGGAGAAAACGACATCCTTCCTGAAGCGACGCATCGATGCCCTGATGGCCAACGCCTACAAGATCAACAAGGACAAGGGCAAATACAAAGCCGGTGGCGGTGGCTATTACGGAAGCCGGCACAATCACTATCTCGAGCAACTCCAACGCGTCCTGGAACTCTCTGAAAAGAAGATCGAAATCAAGAAAGGCCAGGAAAAGCGGCTGGCGGCCTTCCAGCGGGCTCTTGGAGCGGGTTTTGACCAACTCACCACCGTGGAGGCCACAAAACACCTGACCGGAGTTTATTCAAGGAGCAAGGACGACGACATGAAGCGAAAAATGGTCGGATCCTTCTCAAAAGGAAATGCCCTGCAGGCGGTTCCGGCCCTGATAAAAAGCCTCTCAAGCCGTGACCAGGAACTGAAAGGTCTGGTAAAGTCGGCTCTTGCGACCATTACAGGAGTCAATCTGGGCGACAACAAAAAGATCTGGGAGGCCTGGTGGAAAGAAAACAACTGATCAGGCAACAAATGGACGATTTCTGCTGTTTTTCTCGACACTTTAGGAATTAGACGGTAAAGTGTTGGGGTATCCATCACTTTTTAGACCCTAACCGTTACCTGAACTTTTCAGGAACACCTTTAGAAAGGAGTTGTGGCATGCTGAAAAAACTCACTGTGGCGGCCTTTGCAGTGCTGCTGACCACTGGAGCTCTTCAGGCTCAAAACGTCTCTTACAAGACATGGACCGGCGAGCAGGTCAAAGCGAACGTTGATAAAATGATGAGCAAGATCTTTCCGGGTGAGGCCACGCTCAATGATCTGAAGAAAAGAGCCCAGGCTGAAAAGAAGATGATCTTCTGGGT
>CAJWZY010000074.1 GCA_913050545.1 uncultured bacterium
GCTGCCAGGCTCCTGATACGAAGAGCGCTGGCCAGCCCGCCTCCCAGGAAAGATCCAAGGCCCAGTTGAAGGCAGCTGCGCCTGCTCAGGCCTTCGCAATTGACAGGGTGATTCAGATTCGTGGTTTTTTTCAAGCGGGCACCTCGTTAGCCTTTGAAGAGGAATTCGGGGGTGTTCATCAGAGCCCAGAGCAGGTCCTCTACAGCGTTTCTTCTGTCCCTGGCAGGAGTCCCCACAGCGGGGATTCGAGCAGAGCCGACGCGGATCTCTTTGTCTTGTGGGTATCTAGAATAAACGAGCAGGTACAATTCTTCTACGATTTCCTTCGCTGACAGTTTTGAAGCGGCGAGCCTGGCGACCCGTCCCTTTTCGTTTCTTATTTTCCTGTCAAGGTTTGGGGCATTCATCAGGTGGAGAGCCTGGACCACGGTTGTGTCCTCGATTCGCATGCAGGGGGGATCCTGGTTAGGGTCAGGGCGCCCGAATGTGTCGAGGAAATTGGAGCTGGTCCTGTGCGTCCACAGCTCGGCAGCTCGTGAACCCTGCGGCATTGCCGAGAAATCTTCCGGAATTCCGGTGATGTCACAGACTCCATCGAGGAGCACCTCTGCTCTCAGGCGCTGGCGGTAGTACCGCGAATAATTCCTCGTGTCAGCGATGTTGCGTTCGTTGGGGTGGCTGCTGAGCGAATAAACCCGCGAGGCAAGGATGGTTTTCAGCAGCGCCTTCAGGTCGTAGTTGAGCTCCCGGAAATGGCGTGCGAGGGCCTCGAGCAGCTCTTTATTGCTTGGTGGATTGCTCTCCCTGATGTCGTCAACAGGCTCAACGATCCCGCGCCCCATGAGATCTGCCCACACCCGGTTGACCATGACAGCCGGGAAGAAGTTGTTCTCTTTTCCCATCATCCACATTGCCAGTGCCTGGCGGGGGTCCGCGTCAGTTTTGACGGAGGGGGGAGGGCCAAACAGTGGGCGGGGAGGGAGGACCTCGTTGGTCCGTGGGTGCCGGACTTCTCCTGAGCTTTTGGTGAAGATGAATTCTTCGCTCCCTGAGATGGGAGGGGAAAGGCCGGTGCCTTTTCGCCCGACCCGCGAGAAGTAGGCAGCCAGCGAATAGAAGTCTTTCTGCCCCCAGATCTCGAAGGGGTGTTGATGGCAACGCGCACACTCCAGCCGGATGCCGAGAAAGAGCTGGCTGAACATGGTGACGAGCTCCTCGGGGCTTCTGCGGTCGCGGAAGACGGTTACCGCTCCGTTCCTGAAGGTGCTTCCCTGTGAGGTCAGCAGGCTATGGACGAATCGGTCATAGGGTATGTTCTCCCTGAAGTTCTTCCGTACCCAGCGGTCCAGGCTCCTGACGGCCTTGATACCAACCCTGTAGGGGTTTGGCCGGAGGAGATCTACCCACTTGTTGGCCCAGTGGTCTGCGTATTCAGGCCGGGCCAGCAGGCGCTCGACAAGTTCCCTGCGTTTTTCCGGTTTCTTGCTGCCAAGGAATGCCCTGGCCTCCTCGGGGCTGGGAAGCCTGCCGATGACATCGATATAGACTCGCCGCAGGTATTCGGAATCTTCACATTGAGAGGAAGGCTTGATCTTCAGGAGCTCGAGTTTCTTCCACACCAGCCCATCTATGAAATTAGTTCTCTCAAGCGAGCTGTAATACTCTGCGGGAACCTCTCCTGGAAGTGGGATCGAGACCGAGCAGGTCGCGAATTTCCCCATGTAGCGGGTCATGATTGCCGACTCTCCGGGAAGAGGGCCGGCCTTGACCAGCCCTGCATCGCCCACCCCGGCAATGGGCGACTCGTTGGACTGGTAGGCTGCCAGCCGGGTGACATCCTTCGAGCTGCCGTCAGAATAATGCGCCATCACGAGCAGCTGCTGGCTCGAGCGTGGAGTCAGGATGCGCCTGGCCGGGAAGACGGTTACCCCCTGGAGCTTCGCGGTGTCTGCCGGGGTACGTGGAAGCCCTGCTGAGATCCAGCGTTCCAGGGTCTTGTAGTGTTCGCCCCCGGGCTCGATCCTCCTGCCACCGCCATGGGCAATCAGGGCCGCTGCTTTCTGAAGCAGGAGGCTGCTGCGGGGGGCGGCGGGGAAGACCCTGCGCCCTCGTCCCTCGCGAACCAGCGCATCGAAGTCAAAGTTGTGATCGAAGCCCAGCAGCGAGAGCTGGAAACCGTTCTGGCCGCGTTGTTTTCCATGGCAGGAACCCGCGTTGCAGCCCATCTTTGTCAGGACAGGCTGGATTTCCTGCTCGAAGGTGACCGGCAGGTAGTCTTCACCCCGGCTGATCTCCACGGGGATTCTCACCTCTTCCTCCCGGTGACGGATGACAAGCTCGGTTTTTCCACTCCTGAGAGCGCTGAGGAGCCCCCCCTCTTTTGATTCCAGCAGGGAAGGATCAGCCGGCTGGAATTGAGCTTCCCGGGTCAGGTCGACGACGAGTCCGTCCCTCTGGGTGGTTACAATGATCTGCTGGGAGCTGCGATGGCCCTGGAGGTGAACAACAGGGGGGGTGATGATGAGTGAGCTACCCTCCTCCGTATTCCCTCCATGGGGCAACAGCAGGACAGAGATGAAAAGGAAGCTTCTCATAAAGACCAGTCTATTCGACCGGAACGCCCCGATGCAACCGGGGCTGTATGAGCAATCAGGTATGGCTGGAGGACTTTGAGAAACGTTTCCAGAGGATTTCAAACTCCCGCGAGAAATTGTTACAGATCGAGGGGTCATAAACGACCAGGATATTCTCCATGTTGTGGGTGGCAGCTGTTCTTGTCCAGTTGTAGCTACCTGTGCAGGCGACCTCTCTGTCAAACACGGCGAATTTGTTGTGCATGTGCTGTTCGTCGTTATCAAACAGGATTGGGATACCGGCCTCTTCGAGCAGGTGAGTGTCGGAGCCCCGGTGCAGGCTTGTTTCGTCGTCGGTGATAACACGTATGTTGATCCCGCGGGAGTGGGTCGCCAGGATCT
The DNA here is from genome assembly GCA_913050545.1 of uncultured bacterium. Lineage (GTDB taxonomy): Bacteria > Planctomycetota > UBA8108 > UBA8108 > UBA8108 > UBA8108. Next base: position 2,976 of record CAJWZY010000074.1, read on the forward strand.
CCCGGGTGATCCTGTCGTCGGTAATGGTGAAGACGCAGATGTCCACCGATTCGCGGGCAGCGCGCAAGAGCGAGAGTATTCTCTCCCGGCAGCTGTCGCCCGGACTGAAGAAGACCTCTGGTGGTTTCCGGTCCCTGTCCTGGCGGGGAACCAGCACCTTCATTACTTCCTCAAGCCACTCGAGCAGCTGTCTCGAGTCGGAGTCACCAGCTGATTTACGGGCAATCTCGAAGGCGCTCTTTCGCAGCGCTCCGTAATCTCCTTCGCTGAGATCAAGGTCTTCGAGAACGAGACGCAGCCCCTTTTTCTCAGAGCGGCTGAGCTTCAGGTCGGAGAGGGTTTGGAGCAGAAGCTCATCGATGTCCGACTTCTTCATGTTTCAGAGGGTCAGGCCCTATCGCTTTGCGAGCTCTTTGAGGACTTCAAGGAAGTGTCTTGGGGGCAGGGGAGCCTCCCAGTGTCCAGGGGTGAGGATCACAGTAGGACCTGCCTTCTTGAGATCCCCGAAGCCCATCTTGGCAGAGATCTGGTGCTCTCCCGGGTTGATGACGGGCTCATGGGGAGTGACGTTTCCAAGGCTCGCGCCGAGTTTCTTGCGGGAGGAACTGCCGCGCCCCTTCTTTTTTCCTTTGCCCCCGGATTTCCCCCGCGACTTCAAGGCTGTCTTACCCGCGGATTTCTGCAGGCTCTTTGCGGTCCAGATCTCGTTGAGCTTGAAGTAGACCGGCTCGGTCGTGTTGGCCTTGATGCTGAAGGAGGTGACCTCGGCCTTGAGGTTTTTGAAGACGAAGAGGTTTTTCTGGGTGTAATCACTGATCCGCTTGCCGAAGAGCTTCCAGCGTTCGGTCTCAACTTTCGGGCTGACGTTGACCTGGTGGTAGGTTCTCCTGGAGAAGGCATTCTTCTCAGACTTCTGGGTCACCACGAGGTGGCCGGTGAGACCTTTATCAAAGACCACGTGCTTTCCACCACCGGAGATGTTGATCCTGAAGAAGAGCCTGTTCTGGAAGCGCTTGTACTTGGTGTGGGAGCTTCCCAGCTTCTTCGACAGCAACGCGGCATCGAGCCCCAGGCCTTCGTACTCCTGGTATTTGCTGGCCATGAAGTAGAGGTAGGCATCCGGGACGACATTGACCTGCATTTTTACGCCACTTTTGGTCGCCGTTTTCACCTGCATCTTGAGGAGCGATTCGATGTACTTCTCAATGGGCGACTTGGGAGGTTTGGGGGCAGCCGGAAGGCTGCAAAGAGGGGCCATGCTCAGAAGGAGGCCGAGGGCTACTCCGCAAACCGGAGGGTATGATTTGAGCTTCGTTTTCATCGCGGTCAACTTTCCCTTCTGTCACTCTTTCTGAAGAACAGCCGCTTACTTGTAGCCCAATTTTTTGAGAACCCTCAGGAAATCCGCGGGGGGCAGGGGGATCTCCCAATTGCCCGGTGTCATGACGATGGTCGGGCCGTATACCTGGAGTTCTCCCCAGGTTTTCGACCGGGTTGAGATCTGGCGCTTGGCGACGTTGATGCTGTCACCGGGGGTTTGATTCTGGCCTTGTACACGGATGCCCTTGAGCCTGAAGTAGACCGGTTCCTTGTTGGCAGCCTTGATGCTGTAGGAGGTGACCTCCGCTCGCAGGCTCTGGAAGCCGAACAGGTTTTTCTTGGTATTGGAAAGGACGCTTTTTCCGAAGATCGTCCATCGCGAAAATTTCACCGACGGGCTCACGTTCAGGGCATGAAAGCTCCTTTTAGCGAAGCTTGTTTTTTTCGATTTCTGGGTCACCTCGAGATGGCTGGCGAACTTCTTGTCGAAAATGACACACTTCGAACCTTCTCCGGAGATATGGATTCTGAAATAGAGCCTCTTCTGAAAGCGTTTGTACTTGATGTGGGCAGACTTCAATTTCCCGACAGTCAAATCCTCATCAAAACCGAAATTCTGGCATTCCTCGTACTTCTTGGCCATGAAGTAGAGGTAGGCATCATGGACGACCTCTATACTCATTCGGACTCCACTCCTGGACTCCGCGATGGGCTGCATGGCCAGCAGGTCATCCATGTAGTCTTCAATGGAGGAGGGCGCAGCCGCTATCGGCTCCGGCTCACATCGGAGGTTTTCACCTGGCGCTGCCAAGAGCAGGACGGTTACCAATCCAAAAGCGTTTTTAGTGAATGACATTTGGCTGATCCGTTAAATGTGATATTCAGAGTTCAGAGTCAGTTCTCACGGCTCAAATAAAAAGCCGGCTTCAATTGTAGGGTATTTTCGAAGCTGATTTTACCCAATAACTGGGACCAATCATGAAACCACGCAAAAGCGTTGTTTTAATGCCCCTGGTCAGGGTTTTTCCGGAAGTCTGCCGATACAGTAGAGCTTTTCGCTTCGCTGGCCGTTCTTTCTGAATGCACAGCGAAGATAAATCCGGTTTCCGCAGATGGCCGGTGTGGCAAAGACTTCATCGCCGAGTTTATTGGCGGCAAGGGGTTCAAAGCCGCTGGAGGAGGTCTTGAAAACGTGAGTGGTTCCCTTGTCGGACCAGGCGTAGATCCTCTTGCCGGCGATGATGGGGGACGCGGTAAAGCTCTTACCGATCCGGGCCTTCCATTTTTCTTTGCCACTTGCCGTTTCCCAGCAATAGCCGATTCCGCGGTCAGTGACCGTGTAGAGGTGGCCGCCGAAGGCCAGCATGCAGGGTACGTAGGTCCTGATCGGTTTTTTCCAGACAACCTTCCCGGGGTTCCTCGCATTGACGCAGACTGTCAGGTTATCGGGATAGCCGCCACTGGCAAAGACGAGGTCGCCGGCGGCCACCACGGTTCCCACGCATTCGGTGGTGGTCGTCTTGGAGGTCCAGAGGGTTTTGCCTGTTGCCGGGTCGTAGCCGGCGAAAAGATTGCAGCCTGAGATCACCAGCTGTTTGCGCCCGGCGACATCGAGGATGGCCGGGGCTACGTAGGATGGATCAGGCGGGCGCTTTGTTTTCCAGCGCAGGTCCCCGGTCTCCAGGTCAAGAGCCGCAAGGTAGCCGCCCTTCTTGTGGTCGGCAGAAAGGACCAGGCTTGAGCCAAAGATCACGGGCGAGGCGGAGTACCCATGATGGGAGACGAAGTCGCCGACAGTTTTTCTCCAGGCCTCTTTTCCTTCCAGGTCAAGTGCCGTGACGATGACCTGGCTCTTATGGGAGAAGGCCAGGTAGACTCGTTCTCCATCACAGGCTGGTGAGCAGTTGGCCCAGCTTCTGCCTTTCATGCCGGGTGAGTCCCAGCCGCTCTCATGAAGTTTCCGCTTCCAGAGGAGCTTGCCGCTCTCTCGGTCGTAGCAGAGTGCGAATTGTTCCTTTCGTTTTTCATCAGCACTGGTGAGGAAGATCCTGTCTGCCACCACGGCGGGAGAGGAGTGGCCGCGGCCCGGCACATCTACTGACCAGATGATGTTCTCTGTTTCACTCCATTTCACAGGAGGGTCTGTGCACTCGGCGATTCCGTTTCCATTAGGCCCCCGCCAGTAGGGCCAGTCGGCTCCAGGGGGGGCTGCCTGGTCATTTGCCTCCAGGGCAGGAAGGGCTGGCAGGGTTCCTGCCAGCAGGATGAGCAGGAAGGCTGTTGGCTTAAGATCCGCAGTTCTGGCCATCTTGATCAGTATCCTGGTGAAAAATCCCAACTGGGCGGGTGTGTAAAAATACCAAGAGGTATTCTCTCACAGCTTGCTTCCGGGTAGAACATTGACTTGAGGTTTCGGGAGGAAGAAGCTGGAGACTTTCAGCAGGTTGTTTACGGATCGAAAAAATGGGAACAGGAATACGTTGTCTGGAATCTTCTGTGCCGGCGCTTGCGGCGCTGGCCTGTCTTGCTCTTTGTGGGTGCGTTAACAGCCCTCAGCGCCAGACAGTTGACCGGGGCCCGGAGGTCAGGGTCTGGGCTGCCGGTTCGACCGAGAAGATCCAGCCGGCCGGCCGGTCGGAGCTCCCTCACACGGGGCCGTGGGATGCCAGCCTGCGCAGGGTTCGTATCGAGGGAGTTCGAGGTGAACACGTCCCCTTCCACCTGGTGGTCACTGCGGACCGTATGGACATCAGCGGGGTAACGGTGGAGCTTTCCGACCTTCGCTGCGGTGACGCCGTTCTTCCAGCCTCCGCGGTGAAGGTCTACCTGGAATATTTCAGCAAGGTATATGCTCCCTCGGGAAAAAATGGGCGGAAAGGCTATTGGCCCGACGCCCTTGTTCCGCTTACGAGGCCTTTTGCGGTCAAGTCCTCTCGCCGAGACAGGGGGCCGGTCCTGCGCAACCAGCCCCTCTGGGTTGATGTGGAGGTGCCCTCTCAACAGCAGCCTGGAGTTTACGAAGGCCAGGTAGTCGTCAAGGTCGAAGGCAAAGAGGCTGGAAAGCTCGCCATTGAGCTGAAGGTCTGGGACGTGACCCTGCCGCCTGAGCGTAACTTCCCGGTCCAGTTTGGATTTTTCTACGGCAGGGAGATCGCCCGGCTTCACGGGGTCGAACAGGACAGCGATGAATACCGGGAGCTCTTTTTTGAGTACCTGGGCTATCTGCTGGATCACAGGGTTGATCCTGCATTTATTTCCATCGGTCTTGACGGTGGGCTTAAAGATGGCAGGTATGTGCTGGAGTGGACAGATCCCCGGATGGAGAAGTTCCTCTTTGAGAGGGGGCAATGCCGGTTCCTGATCGGGGCCGGGCCACCGGGATTGAGCAGGGAGGGGTTGACGAAAGAGCAGTACGAGGAATATGTCAGGCAGTACCTTCGCCAGGTCATTGCCCATGCCCGCAAAGCCGGCTGGTATGAGCGCCTGTCATTTACCGGCGCCGTTGATGAACCGCAGACCCGCAAAGAGTACGAGGCTGTACGCTATTGGGCTGACCTGGTTCACTCGGTTGACCCGGATGTTCCTGTCGCTGTTACCGAACAGCCGATCCCCGACAAGACCGAATGGGGAACGCTGGTGGGCTATTGCAGCGAGTGGATCGTGCATGGAAATGTGCTGGACCGAAACAGGGGGGCGATCGCTGCGCGGCAGGCCGCCGGGGAGCGGGTCAGCTGGTATATCAGCTGCGACCAGCTCTATCCGCAGCCGAACTACTACATCGACCGTTCCGCGGCCGACTGCCGCATGATCTCCTGGATCACCTGGCGCTACAAGCTGGGCGGAATGCTCTATTGGGCCACGACCCTCTGGCGCGAAGTTCGTGACCCCTGGGCCGATGCCATCTCCTGGAAGCGCTCACACTGTAACGCCCCGGCTGCAGGTGAGGGAATGTTGCTCTATCCGGGCAACCTGGTTGAAAAATACACCGGGCAGGAGAATGTCTATGGGCCGGTCGGGTCTCTTCGCTTTGCGCTCCTTCGCGAAGGCCTCGAAGAGCTTGAATTGCTCGAATTGCTGGCTTCTCTCGGTGGCCGGGAAGCCGCAGATGAGATTGCTGCCTCCATCTGCCGGAGCGTGAAGGATTTTTCGCGCGATCCTGAGGATATCGAGTCAGCTCGCCTGCGCCTGATCCGGAAAATTGCAGAGCTGCAGGGAGCGAAGCCCTGAGCGTTATTTTTTCTCTTCAACAGTGGTTTTCGCCCCGAGCTCTTTTCGCCAGGCCCTGAGCTCAGCGAGCAGTCTGCCGGCAGTCTTTTTCTGC
>CAJWZY010000075.1 GCA_913050545.1 uncultured bacterium
GCCGACGAGGGTGAGACTGAGAATCTCGAGAACCTCGGGGTCATAGCGTCCTGCGACCGTGAAGCCCTCGATGTCTTCGCGTTCGCTGAAGGCACGGACAGGGATCATGACGGTATCGCCGGGAGAGCCGGTTACCGAGTCCACCATGAAATGGTGGGGTGAGGGCTCATCCTGGGCTCGCACCTCGGTGACAGTGATACTCCCGGATACCAGCTGGGGATCATAGCTCTGTCCGAGAACCACGGCGGTGTTCTCAATGGCAGGGCTGCCGGCTGCACGGGGGAAATTGATTGTCGATGCTCCGGGGGGAGCGCTGTCCGGAACGTCGAAGATCATTCGAACGATCTCGGTGTCGGTTCCTACCGGGATCGTGTTCCCGTCGAAGGGGGGCAGGAAGTCGATGATCGCGTGGAAGCCCATGGCGTTCTCATCTTCGTGGTTCTGCCAGTTGGTAAAATCGGCAGAGCGAAGAAGAAGGCCAGTGGTATTAGCTGAAGGGTTCTGAACGACTGCGGGATCGTAGCCGATGATCATACTGATAGCGTCAACGGGCTCGGAATTGGAAATGTAGAACATGACCGAGGCCCTGTCGTCGCCCTGCTGTACGTTGACGTCTCCGGCCTTGAAGCGCAGGAGAATGCCGTGGTCGGGAAGCTCAGGTTCCTGGGGGTCAACCGGCTTGGTCGTATCCCAGCTCCAGTCGCTCAGCAGGTAGTGGAGCTCATTGTAGGAGCTGACGACCAGGTCGAGGGCGCCGTCGCCATCGATATCCGCCATGTTGACGTGGCTGGCCTCCGGGAGGCTCAGGATTTCCTGGCTCGGGCCGTCGGCATAGATCGAACCCGGTCCGTAGTCTTCAAAGAAGGCGACCGTGCTGGGGCTCTTCTGCGTCACCACCAGGTCGATGCGGCCGTGGCCGGAGAAGTCGCCCATGGCGAAACGGTTCTGGACGGTGGGGGCGTCGGAAAAGTTCGCTTTCGAAGTTTCGAATTCCCCGGTTTCCCCATTCTGTGCCAGCAGCACGAAAGGAGAGCTGTCAACGCCATCCTGGTGCTGGAGAAGAAGGAGAATGTCGGGTGAGTCGTCATGATTGAAGTCAGCGACCTCAACCTGTCCCGCCTCGACACTGGAATAGAGCAGGCGTTCGGGGCCGATACTTCCACCTGCCTCGACGAGGTGGTAGGTGAGTCCGCCGGCCGTGTCGCCGTATACAAGGTCAAGATGACCGTTCTGGTCAATGTCGGCCGCCACGATTGGAGTGCTGGCACGAAGCGAGTCTCCGATATAAAGGGTTCGTGTGCTGCCGGGGCCTTCGAGAATGATCCGGAGGCCTGATTCGGTATTGAGAATGATATCAGCGGGGGCCCTGTGATCCAGGTCCGCCACGGTGATTCCACGCACGGCTGAGCGAGTATAGGTCTCGGAGCCGGCCTCAAAGAGGAACTGGCCCTCGTTTTCGCTCTTATTACGTACCGTCAGGATGCTGTCTGAGCGTCCGAGCAGGAGGTCGAGATCTCCGTCCATATCGACATCCGAGGCCGCTATAGACAGGATGACCTGGTCGGTGTTAAAGCTCAGCATGGACTCGAATACGCCCTCACCCCGGTAGCTGACAACCTCGATCCGGCTGCCATCTTCGGTGGTGTAAATGTTTTCAGGGGAACCATCACGATCGAGATCGATGGTCAGCATCTGGGTGAGATTGCCGGTCGTCTGGAAGGTGATAGCCCTTCTGCCGTTCTCGCTGGCCTCATAGGAGGTTGCGCGAAAACTGAAGCTGTAGCCGGGGAAGACCCCACCTGCAGCGCTGCTGATTCCATCAAGAAGACTGACGGTCACTTTTTCCCCGGGAGCGTAGGGGCTCTGGGGGAAGACCATCAGGCTCTGGCCCGTCTGGGTGAGGCTCTGGACGTTGACAGGGATCCTGCCGCTGACCTCGCCGTAAACCTGGACAGTATCCCTGGTAGCCGTAAAGGGGTTCAGGAAGTCGGAGAAAGAGACCTCGATTTCCTGAAGGGGGAGTACGCCTGCGGAGAAAGGAGCAGGATTGATGTTGGTAACATAGAGATCTTCCGGATCCTCATTGACAGGAGGCTCGGGTTCCGGGTCCACGGGTTCAGGTTCCGTGGGCAGCGGATCAATCGTGAAACTGAAAGAGAACGCCTCGAGCGAGGTGCCGGCGGTTGACCGGACGCTGGAGGAAAGCCGGATGGTTACCAGCTCGCCGGGCTCGAATTCTTTACCAGGTGAGAAGGTGACCGTGCGGCCCGTCTCATCCTGGGAGAAGGAACCCAGCATCGTACCGCTGAACTCTCCGATGACTGAAAAGCTGTCCTGGTGGACGCTGTTCATGTTGATCCTGTAGGAGAAGGATACTGAGAGTGCAGTATCCGGCTGGACATTTTTCACCCCTTCCTGGGGGGAGTGGTCCACTACAGTGACCCGGGGCTTGAGGGTCTCCCGGCAGGAGACCATACAAAAGCCGATTAATATTGCGCAGAGACTGAGACCAACCTTACGACGTGTGTTATGAATATTCATACCTATCAACCTACGGGAATCGATTTGAAACCTGTTGATACACCAAATTTCACTGCAGAAACCGCCTTTGAGGATCCGTTGACAAGTCAACTTTTCCGGCGTGAACGTGTAGAAAAAAGAGGGTTACAGACCACTTAGAGAGATAGTCGTTGATGACCCAAATCAAGCGACTGAGTATTAACCATCGACCCGGGGCCGGTTTTTCTGCAGTATTGATTTGCAGATGAACGTTATGAGCCTTTCAGTTGACTGAAATGGGGAGGGCTCTTAACATGTCGCTTCGATTTCCCCTGGGACTCTTAAAATGAAGCAGTTGGAGCTCCCCCAGGGCCGGTAATCCTGTCTGTGGCGTTAAAGTCGCCTGAAAATGCGGGTTTTTACAGTATGAGTGCTCAGAACAATCTCCAGGTCCAGGCCCACCGAACCTGGTCCATCATCCGGTATTTCTACCTTGCTCTTGTGCATTTCCGCAGGGAATACGAAAGGTACGATAAGAAGGTCATGGCTTATTCCAAGACGAGTGGCCTCGACCGGGAGTCCCTGCGTCTGAATTCAGAAGAGCTGGCTGGATTGCTGGAATTCAAGAACCTGGAATTGTTACGCGATGGGTATATCCAGGAATTGAAGAATCTCTGCCACCTGGTATTCAGGACAGACGACCGCACCGACCCCCTGGATCGTTACGTGTCTGATATCTTTCATGAGATCTCAATTCTCAAAGAGGAGCATTACACGGTGAAGACCTATGCTCCCCAGTATGAGCGTGATTCTAATGAGGTTGAGTTGAGGTTTATTCTCGATGATGCCCATATCACGATGCCCAAGAAGATGGCACAGATCCGCTACCTGTTTGGCAAGGGGAGGGACCGGATGGAAAAATTCCTGCCGACTGTGCGCTCCATGCCGATTGTGATCCGGTCACTCTATCTTCACAGGAATGACGAGTTCGTTCGCCAGGCCTATCCCGGGGGCCTGAAGGCCATCTATTCCCACATGTATCCCCTCGGAGCGTTTGAGGGCTATTACCAGGTGGCCCAGAGTTTCTACCACTCGAGCTTCTTTCGCCAGGCTCTCAAGGTCTTCAGGCTGGCGGAGAATGAATATCCCAAGGCTGCGATTCGGTACAAGGAACTGTTGAAGTCGCAGGAGAAGGACGGCAGCCCCGATAATGGGCAGGATTCCGTCAGGGATCCGCGCTGGACTATCAGGTCGATTCGGGCAAAGATCAGCCGAATCCAGAAGTGGCGTGGTAAGAATCCGCGTTCACGGGACAAACAGAAATCTTCGGGAAGTTCGGCGAAATGATCAGTTTCATTTCGGCCTCATTTGAGTAACAGGTTTTGCAGAATTTCGCAGATCGTTTAGACCTTTCAATCCAGGAGAAGAAGAGCTGCCTGGTGGTAGGCCTCGATCCTGTCCTTGACAGGCTTCCTCCCGAGGTGCTGTGCGAGGTAGGCGTGCCGAATGCAGGGGAGCCTGGCTGGACGGCCAGGGCAGCATCTGCTACGGGGATCTTTCTGCGGGGAGTGATCGATGCAGTTGCCCCTCATGCCGTTGCAGTGAAGCCGAACGCAGGCTTTTTTGAACGTTTCGGGGCCGTTGGCTGGGATTGCCTGCGCCAGGTGAGCGAATACGCCGCAAAACAGGGTCTCCTGGTGATCTGTGACGCCAAGCGCGGTGATATCGGCAATACAGCGGCGGCATACGCCGAGGGCCTTCTCGGGGACACTCCTGATACGCTGGGGCCGGTAACCGACGCGGTTACCCTGAATCCCTATCTTGGCGAGGACTCGCTGCGGCCGTTTATAGACAGGTGTTCAGCCGGTAAGGGGCTTTTTCTGCTGGTGAGGACATCTAATCCTTCAGGCGCTGACCTGCAGGAGCTGGATGTCGGGGGAGAGCCCCTTTACCTCAAGGTAGCGCGACTTGTAGAGAAGTGGGGAGCCGGCTCGAGGGGAGAGCGTGGATTGAACCCGGTTGGCGTGGTTGTCGGCGCAACAGCCCCGGAGCAGGCCGCCGCGGTTCGAAAGGAGCTTCCTGAAGCATTCTTCCTGGTGCCAGGCTACGGGGCGCAGGGAGGGGGAGCAGAGGAGCTCGCACCTTTCTTCATCGAAGGAGGAAGGGGAGTGGTGGTCAATTCATCCCGTTCGGTGCTCTACGCCTTCGATGGCAAGGAAGGTGACTGGCGTGAAGCGGTAGGAGAAGCCGCCAGCAGCGCCAGGGAGGATCTTGAAACAGTTCGGACGCAGTCGGGCTGAGGGCAACAGGGGCCTCAATCGTCGTTGCCGCTTTCCTTTGACTGCCGGGGTTTTCCACCCTTGAGCTTCCAGTGCAGGTACATCTCAACAAAGGGGAGCAGGTCACCATCGAGCACCGCCTGTACGTTGCCCGTTTCGTGTCCGGTCCTCCGGTCCTTGGCCAGGGTGTAGGGCTCGAGGACGTAACTCCGGATCTGGCTGCCGAAGGCTATGTCCCCTTTTTCGCCGTACATCTCCTGCAGCTCCTCTTCGCGCTTCATCTCTTCAAGGAGAATGATTCTCGATTTGAGGACCTTCAGGGCCGTTGCCTTGTTGGCATGCTGCGAACGTTCGTTCTGGCACTGCACGACGATCCCCGAGGGAACATGGGTAATCCGCACGGCCGAATCGGTGACGTTGACGTGTTGTCCCCCCGCCCCTCCCGCCCTGTAGGTGTCGATGCGGAGATCTGACTCCAGGATCTCAATCTCTTTGTCGATGTCAGACATCTCTGGAATGACATCGACAGCGGCAAAGGAGGTGTGCCGACGGTTGCTGGCATCAAAGGGGGATTTTCTCACCAGTCGATGGACGCCGACTTCCGACCGGAGATAGCCGTAGGCCATGTCTCCCTTGACCTGGTAGGTGACACTTTTTATGCCGGCTTCTTCTCCCTCCAGCCGGTCGACCAGGTTGACCTTGAAGCCCTGTTTCTCGCAGTAACGCTCCAGCATCCTGGAGAGGATGGACGCCCAGTCGCAGCTCTCTGTGCCTCCGGCCCCTGCATGGATGGAGATGAACGCATCGCAGGAGTCATGTTTTCCATTGAGGGTGGTTCTCAGTTCTACTTCGTCAATCTGGCCGGTAATTGAATCGCACTCCCTGTTGAGGTCCTGCAGGGCATCAGGGTCTTCCTCTTCCTGGGCAAGCTCGGTCAACTCCAGGAGATCACTGGTGGTCTGAGAGAGGTCATTGAGGGGGACAATGAGGCTTCGAAGCGTTTTCAGCTCCCTGATAACGCCTTGCGCCTTTTCGTTATTGTCCCAGAAGCCGGGGGTTGCCATGCGCCCCTCGAGCTCGTCAATCTGCTCGAGGCCCTTGTCGACCTCGACGGCATCACAGAGAGCCTGGAGCCGCGCCCGGAAGTCCTCCAGCCTGGCTGTCAATTCGCTGTACTCTGCGCTCATTTAATCCAACCGTTATTTGCTGTCTGCAACAGTGGGGGCAGTGCCCTGTTTTCGGACGCAGAAAAACCTCCACCGCCGTCCCGCATTCTCTGCTCGAAGATAAAGGAGCTTACATTGGAAGCAAAGTCCCTTCAAGGTGTTGCGCAGTTTCTTTCAAAATGGTAGGGTCCGGAAATTTTGCAGAGCAGGTGTGTCTGTTCTGTCGTCGAAATCAGCCTTCCCAGTTTTTTTTCAAGAGTCCATGCCGCGCCGCAACGATCTTGAGAGTGTCCTGCTGATCGGGTCCGGACCGATAGTCATCGGCCAGGCTTGCGAATTTGATTATTCCGGAACGCAGGCCTGCAAGGCCCTCCGGGATGATGGCTACAGGGTCATCCTGGTCAATTCCAATCCGGCTACAATCATGACGGATCCGGAGTTCAGTGACCGGACCTACATCGAGCCCCTGAACGTTCAGACAGTTGAGCGGATTATTGAGAAGGAAAAGCCAGATGCCGTTCTCCCGACCCTGGGGGGACAAACCGGGCTGAACCTTGCCAGTGATCTCTGGGAGGCAGGGGTCCTGCAGAAGCACGGTGTGGAACTGCTGGGGGCCACCTACGAGGTCATCCAGAAGGCTGAGGACAGGGAGTCCTTCAAGGTCGCTATGAAAAAATGCGGCCTCGAGGTGCCGAACGGTCAGGTTGTCGGCAACATGGAAGAGGCCAAGGCAACTTGTGAAGAGCTCGGCCTGCCCATAGTCATTCGGCCGAGCTACACTCTTGGCGGCAAGGGAGGGGGGATCGCCTACAACGAAGAACAGTTCCATGAGATGGTGGAGAATGGGCTGCGTGCCAGTCCCATCACCTCGGTTCTCCTGGAGGAATCGATCGAGGGCTGGAAGGAATTCGAGCTGGAGTTGATGCGGGACAACAAGGACAACGTTGTCATTATCTGCTCGATCGAAAACTTCGATGCCATGGGCGTTCATACCGGTGACAGCGTGACGGTCGCCCCGGCCCAGACCCTCACCGACAAGGAGTACCAGGTGATGCGCAATGCCGCGATTGCCGTCATCCGTGAGATCGGGGTTGAAACCGGTGGCTCCAACATCCAGTTTGCCACCCATCCTGAAACCGGGAGGATGGTGGTGATCGAGATGAATCCCCGGGTCTCGCGCAGCTCTGCACTGGCCTCGAAGGCGACCGGTTTCCCGATCGCCAAGATCGCCACGAAGCTGGCTGTTGGCTACACCCTGGATGAGATTTCCAACGACATTACTGAAAAAACGCCGGCCTGTTTCGAGCCGTCGATTGATTATTGCGTCGTCAAGATCCCGCGCTTTGACTTCGTAAAGTTCCCAGATACCGACCCCACCCTGACGACAAGGATGAAGTCGGTGGGCGAGGTCATGGCAATCGGCCGTACTTTCAAGGAATCCCTGCAGAAGGCTCTCAGGTCGATGGAAGAGAAGCTTACGGGCGTCGGCATGGCTCCTTCCAGGAAGGGGGACGGGGAGCTCTCCATCGAGGAGCTCAAGGAGGCAATCAGGATTCCCCACGGGCGCCGGTTGATGCGGATCTACGAGGGGATCAAGAGGGGCATCGGGGTCGACGAGATCAACGAGCTTACCGGTATTGATCCCTGGTTCCTCGACAACCTCCTCGAACTCTCAGAGAGCGAAGAACGGATATCCGCCTGCGAGAGCCTTGAGGTGGCGACAGTCGATATGCTCCGGGATGCCAAGCGGCTGGGTTATTCCGATGTCCAGCTGGCGACCTGCTGGAAGACTGACGAGATGGAGGTCCGCAAGGTCCGCAAGGAAGCGGGGGTTGAGGCTACCTTCAAGCTGGTGGACACCTGCGCGGCGGAATTCGAGGCCTACACGCCCTATTATTATTCAACCTATGAGTCCGAGGACGAGTGCCGCGTCAGCGAGAAACGCAAGGCCATGATCCTTGGCGGTGGCCCCAACAGGATCGGGCAGGGGATCGAGTTTGACTATTGCTGCGTCCACGCGGCCTTTTCCCTGCGGGAAGACGGCTGGGAGACGATCATGGTCAACTCCAATCCTGAGACCGTCTCGACGGACTACGACACCTCTGACAAGCTCTATTTTGAACCGCTTACCCTCGAGAACGTCCTGAATATTTATGACAGGGAACGTCCCGATGGGGTCATCCTCCAGCTTGGCGGGCAGACGCCTCTCAACCTGGCAGAGGGGCTTAAGGCGGCAGGCGTGCCGATCTTCGGGACCTCTCCGGAGGCGATTGCCCTGGCGGAGGATCGTGACCTTTTCCAGAACCTCCTCACGGAGCTGGATCTCCGCCAGCCTCCAAATGGTATAGCGCTGTCCTATGAGGAGGCGCGTGAATGTGCCAACAAGATCGGCTACCCGGTGCTGGTGAGGCCGTCCTTCGTTCTCGGTGGGCGTGCGATGGAGATTGTCTGGGATGACGGGCAGCTCGAGAAATACATGAGCTATGCTCTCGATGTGAACCCCGGGTTTCCGATCCTGGTGGACAAGTTCCTGGATGAAGCCATCGAGGTGGATGTGGACTCGATCTGCGATGGAGAGCAGGTCGTCATCGGCGGAATCCTCGAGCATATCGAGGAATGCGGCGTTCACTCCGGCGATTCGAGCTGCACCCTTCCTC
>CAJWZY010000076.1 GCA_913050545.1 uncultured bacterium
CCAGCGGCGGCTACGGCTATACCGTCGGCAAATCGATCGCCTACGGCTACGTTCCCGCACAGATGGCCGGTGAGACCGACTTCGAAATCGAGGTCATGGGCGAATCGATCCGCGCGACCCGCCACGCTGGAGCCCTCTACGACAAGGGACGGGAGAGGATCCTGTCCTGAACCGCAGCCCTGTTCAGGACGGGGAAGCGGGAAGCCTCTCGGCGACGAGCTCAGCGATGTCCTTCACCTCGACAGGGCTGTCAACCGAATCGCGGGCATCGGTCATCATGGTCATGCAGAAAGGGCACCCCACCGCTACCGTTTCCGGCTCGGTCTCCTGCAGCTGCCTCCAGCGCTCGGAGTTGATCCGCTCGCCGGTGTCTTCCTCCATCCACATGCGCCCACCGCCGGCACCGCAGCAGAAGCCCTCCTTGCCCGACTGTTCGGGCTCCACCACCTCGAGCCCGGCGGAGCGCAAGGCGGAACGCGGCGCCTCCACCACGTCATTCTGGCGCGCCAGGTAGCAGGGGTCGTGGAGGGTTCCCCGAATCGGTGCAACTTCATCGAGCTCAAGGCGGCCGGTGGAGATCAGCTCCTCGATAAACTCTGAATGGTGAACCACCTCGTAGTCGCCTCCAAGGTCGGGATACTCGTTAGCGATCGCATTGAAACAATGCGGACAGGTGGTCAGGATCCGCTCAAAGCTGGCCGCTGAGAGGGTCTCGATGTTGGTGCCGGCCAGCTCGGTGTAGGTGAACTCATCGCCCATCCTCCGGGCAGGATCCCCGGTGCAGCATTCGCTCTTGCCCAGGATGGCGAAACGAACACCCGCCGCCTTGAGGATCCTTACCATCGCCTCGGTCACCTTCCGGCTGCGCCTGTCGTAGCTTCCCGCGCAGCCGATCCAGAAGAGCACCTCCGGCGAGGGCTCCTCTTCAATGGTCGGCACATCGAGGCCCTCCGACCAGGAGGCTCGCTCCTCCCGCGGCATACCCCAGGGGTTGCCGGCCGCGCCGACGGACCTCAGGGCGCCCTGGGCACTGCCGCGGATTTCGCCCTCCGCCACAAGATGTCGTCGCAGATCAACAATTGCGCCGAGCTGGTCGATGTAGACCGGGCATTCCTCCACGCAGGCTCCGCAGCTGGTACAGGCCCAGAGGACATCCGGGCTGATCTCTTCGCCATGCAGAGAGTCAGCGGAGGCCTCCGCCCCGGCGATATCCAGCACCACCTTCATCGGCGAGAGCGGCTTGCCGGTGGTCGTGGCAGGACAAACCGTCTGGCAGCGCGCGCACTCGGTGCAGGCATCAAAGCTCAGCAGCTGGCGGCGGGTGAAATCAGCCTTCGTGGCCACCCCGTAACGGCCGGTCTCTTCGACCTCCTCCAGCGACACACCCTCGTACCTGCCCGCCTTGCGGTCTTCGCGCAGGGCTATATTGAGCGGCGCGAAAAAGATATGGCGCAGCTTGCAATAGGGGATCAGCGCGATAAATGACATCGAAAGAACCATGTGAAGCAACCATACGGCCAGGTGGCAGAGCTCGAGGAGCGCTGGCTCGACACCCCGCAGGCACACCGCCAGGCCCCAGCCCACAAAGCTCCAGCGCTCATAAGGATGCTCCTCCATCCCGCCTCCCGCCGCAGCGATCCGCAGGCCCTCGGTGACAAATCCGCTGAGGCCAATGACCAGGAACAACCACAACAAGGCTATATCGATTCGCCGGTTCAGCGGACGAAAACCACCACCAGCCTTCCGCCGTGCAAGTGCCAGCACCAGCCCGACAAGAAAGAAGATCCCGAAGACCTCCAGGGCGAAGGAAACACCCAGGTAGAAATTGCCGGTAAAGAAAAGGTGTTCACGGCCCAGCAGCCAGCCGCCGTAGTCCTCCAGCGCAACGATGCAGGTTCCAATGAAAAGCACCACGAAACCCCAGAAAACGAGGGCATGGGAAAGGCCCGCGGCTCCTGAACGCCAGATCCTCGCCTGGAGAATGGCATCTCGCCAGAGCCGCCCCAGGGCTTTTGCCGCAGAGACCGAAACGCCCGATTCGCGACCCTTTCGCCAGGCCCGGACCTTTCGGACAATCCCGAGAACGCAGACCGCCAGGGCTGCCAGGAAGAGCAGGTACATCAGCGCCCGGGCCCAGGACGGGACATTCCAGAGTATCTCGCGGGTGACAACGGCTGCGATCAAGGGGCTCAAATCAACCACTCCGTTTTTCAAGCGCGGCCGTCAATTCCGGAACCGCATCGAAAAGGTCAGCCACCAGGCCGAAGTCGGCCACCTCGAAGATCGGCGCCTCGGGGTCCTTGTTGATTGCCACGATCGTCCTGGAGTTCCTCATGCCCGCAAGGTGCTGGATCGAGCCCGAGAGGCCAATGGCAATATAAACTTCCGGCGCGACAATTTTACCCGTCTGCCCGATCTGGAACTCGTTAGCCATCCAGCCCGCATCGACAACCGCCCGGGTTGCACCGAGGGCTGCGTCGAGAACATCCGCGAGCCGCTCACACAGGGGAATCCCCTCCTCCGGCCCCCTCGTACCGCGCCCCACCGAAACAATGATATCAGCCTCCTTCAGGTCCGGACGGTCGGAGGTGGCCGCCTCGATCCCGACGAAGGCCTTGCCGGGATGGGCGAGCCCGCCCGGCGCGTCAACGGCCTCGATCGGGGCCGCTTCCGATGAGGGCGGCGGCTCGAACTCGCTGGCCCGGCAGGTCACCAGGACCCTGGGAGCCTCCAGCTCGACCGTGGCCAGGAGATTGCCGACAAAGACTGCCCGGGTAAAGACCGCCCTGTCCGGGTCGACACTCTCCACCTCCAGGACATCGCTCGCCATGGGGGCATCAAGAACAGCCGCCAGCCGGGGGAAATATTCACGCGATGCCGAGTTGGTCGCTGCGCCAACACAACGGTAAGAGCGCCCCTCGAGAAAAAACGCCGTGGCGCCTGCGAAGACCTCGGCGGTATAGGTCTCGAGCTCGGCGCCCCCCATGGTAAAGACCTGCCTGGCACCGAGAGCCGCAGCGGGGCCCGCCTGGGCCTCCGCCCCCGGGCCCAGCAGGAGAAGATCGAGCTGCCCCCCTGCCGCAGAGGCCAGCTCCAGGCCGAAGCCCACGGCCGAGAGATCGGACTTACCGAGCTCCCCGCTTGCCGCCTGGATTACAATTAGTGTGTCGGTCATCGCCTGCCTGTAAGCCCACGGGCTCTCACCCGGGGAAAATAAACGGTCAAATCAGCTTCTTCTCCACCAGCACCTCGGCCAGCTCATCTACTGAGCCCAGGATCGCCCCGGGCGGTTTCTCCTGGAGCGCACGAAAACCAGTGACCCGGCTGCGGGTAGCGCCAGGATCACAGAGCTCCTCGATAGCCAGCACCTCAACCGGCTTCTTCTTCGCCTTCATAATGCCAGGCAGGGACGCGTAGCGCGGCTCGTTGAGGCGCAGGTCCGCTGTGACCAGGGCCGGCAAATCCAGCCGCAGGGTCTCCAGGCCGGCGTCAACCTCGCAGACCACCGTCACCGAGGCGCCATCTGCGGACAGCTCGATGCTCGATGCCTGGTTCGCCTGTGGCCAGCCCAGCAGGCCGGCCAGCATCGCCGGCACCTGCCCGCATTCGTCATCAACCGCCAGCTTTCCAGAGAGCACCAGGTCCGGCTCCTCCCGCGCCGCAACAGCCGCGAGGGCCCGGGCAATCTGCAGGCTGTCGA
Organism: uncultured bacterium; assembly: GCA_913050545.1. Taxonomy (GTDB): domain Bacteria; phylum Planctomycetota; class UBA8108; order UBA8108; family UBA8108; genus UBA8108. The sequence continues at coordinate 3,701 of CAJWZY010000076.1, forward strand.
GAGTGCCGCCGCCATCGATCCGCACCGCGCGGTCTGCACCCATAGCCATGGCGCTGACAAGCTGCTGCTGGCTTTCCTCTCCCCCCACCGTCACCACCACGACCTCGGCTTCGCCCAGCGTCTCGCGTATCCGCAGGGCCTCCTCAACCGCCAGCTCATCGAAGGGGTTGACCTCGAACTGTATGTTGTCGAGATCGAGGGAATCGCCGCCCTCGGCAATCCGGATGCGGGCATCCCGCTGGGGAGTGCGTTTCAAGGTCACCAGTAATTTCATTTCAAGCTCTCACCTGTGCAGCTCGACCAGGGAGAGACCGTCGCTCTCCCTCGACACAAATTACAACAAACCGGCCGCTCTTCCCACAACGGCAAAGACACTCCTTCCATCCTATCATCTCCTTCTCCCTCTACCCCGGTGGCGGTTTGCAGATGATTGCGACCACCTTCTTCCCCAGCCGCAGGATAAAAACGATGAACCGGCTGTCGCCCCGGCCGCGCAGTTTTTTCCTCGCCTCCTCAGGATTGACAGCTCCCCCCCTCGTCTTCACCTCGATCAGCCCCGCATCGCGGCTGGCCAGCCAGGCACACACCTTGCGCGGACGCCAGGGCATGGACTCGACAACCTCGAAGGTCCTGAACCAGGGCCCGGGAGGCGGGGAGGCGCCCGTCAGGATCCCGAGCCCGGCGGCCATCTCCACCAGGCCGTGGCGGTCACAGGCCCCGGCCAGGAGGCCGGCCCGCTCCAGGGAAGGCGCAGCAACAGCTATCCATGTATCCGGACCAGGCGTCGAAGAGCAGGGCGGCGCTGCGGGGTGGCCGCTCAGCTGCTCGCCCAGGGGAACCAGGCTTGCCGTATGCCGCCCGGGGTTGAGGGCCAGGCGCCCGCTCCAGAGAACCGCCTGCACCAGGCGGCCCGATTCTTCGATAAATTCGAGCTCGCTGTTCTCTGAGAGAGGAAGATCGGCGATCCTGATTCCAGGGCCCAGCTTCACCGCCGAATCCGGGTTCCGCTCCAGCAGGGACTCGATGAACTCAGGACCCGGCCTGTAATCACGGAAGTTCCAGGCCCGCCGTCCCTGTCCTCCTCCCTTGCGGTCCTCCTCTCTTCGAGACGGGTCGATGTGAATCACCTCGCCCTCCAGCGCAAGCTCTTCAACGTTCTCACAGCAGACCTGCCCATCGAGACCGGCCTGCTCGAGGTTTTGCCCGCACATCCACGCCCGCAGGGGATCGACATCGCAGGCCGTGGTGGAGGCAACGGCGGCAAGGGCAAGGGCATCCCCCCCGATCCCGCAGCAGAGGTCGTGAATACGATCCGGTGCCAGCCGGGAAAACCTGCCGGCCTTATGCTGCGCCACCAGGAGCCCGGTGGCCTGTTCGACACCGGCAACATCTCCCACCAGCCCGGGTAGAGAGGGAAACTTGGTGGCGGCGCTACGACGGGCGGCAACCAGCTCCAACGCCGCGGTCGCAAGCCCTGCCCCCCATCGCTCACGCAGCCGCCCGAGCCGGGAAACCTGGCGAAAATCACCCGCTTCGGCCTCTTTCAGCAAATCGGCCGAGGCTGCATCCCGCAGCTGGAGCCAGTGGGTCATTGAATCGTTCTGGTCATTCATGGTGACAGGCTCACAATAGAGGTTGTACGGGCTCCAGAGTCTACTTCTGCCAGAAAAAAATCAATCCTTCCGGGGTCCCGGCCACCCTCTCTGCTATGATCAACCGGGGTGGATCTTAAGGCTCTCGGACCGACAAAATAGCGAGTATCCCGCGAGACAGGATCATGCTGGGAGAAAAACGAAAAATAACCGCCTGTTGCCTCCTTCTGGGAGCAAGCATCCTGCTCCCGATGCCGGACGCTTCAGCGCAGTCCCAGCCGAAAGTCTCCGCCAGTGATCGGCGCGCCATCCGCAATGAGATCACGCCAAAGCTGCGCCTGGCTGTTCGCAGGGGAATGGCCCAGCTCTTAAGCCGGCAAAAGCGAACGAACTCCTTTGCCTCTGAAGATTACTCGGTTGCAACCAATGCCCTGATGGGAATGGCCCTGCTGGCCGGCGGCTACAGTGACAAGACCGGCCCGGGAGAATACATCGCCGCCCTGAAGCAGAACACCTCGACCATCCTGCGCTATCAGAAAAAAAACGGCTATATCGATGATGGCGACAGCAAGATGTACGGCCATGGATTTGCCACCCTCTACCTGGCTCAACTCTACGGAATGAGCGCCAGCCCGGACACGGTCATCCGCAAGGCCCTCGAGAGAGCCATCCGGCTCATTGAGCGCGCCCAGGGCAAGGAAGGCGGCTGGGACTACCTGCCGGCGGGCAGCGGTGTGCTGACCAGCAAGAACGCCAACGGAGACACCTCGATAACCGTCTGCCAGACCCTGGCCCTGCGGGCTGCGCGCAACCTCGGGATCGCCGTTGATGGAGCAGTCATCGACAATGCCAGGAGGTATATCCAGAGAGCCCAGCTCGGCGATGGAGGTTTTGCCTACAGGGTCGGCCGGGGATCCATCAAGGATTACAGTGAATTTCCGCGCTCATCCGCAGGCGTCTGTATCCTCTACAGTCTCGGGGACTACACCAGCGTCAAGATGCGCCAGGGCATCCTCTATCTCGAGAAGAACTATCGTGAGCTCAACAACTTTCCCCACTATGCCCACTACTATTGCGCCCAGGCCCTCTTCCAGGTCGGTGGCCGGTCCTGGAGAGAATACTTCAACTGGGTCAGTGGGCAGCTGCTGAAATACCAGCTGAAGGATGGCTCCTGGAAGGCGGGGCGGATGGAGAGAAGCTCTTCGGTGCGCACCGCCATGGCCCTCATCGTTCTCCAGCTCCCCTACCGCTTCCTGCCGATCCACGAACGCTGAGAGCCTCCTGCGATGGCATGGCCTTGCAGCAAAACAGCGGGCCCCATCGATAATGGTATTTTTTTGTTCCTGTCAGCGGAGGAAACACGTGAAATAGCCGGGGTCTGATTTAATCTCCGGGTGCCTGGCGCCCGGCGCGAAACCCGTCGACAGAACGAAACACAGCCATGCGAATCTCCATCTTCACCTTCGGGCTCATCCTGCTGCCCCTGCTGGACAGCCAGGCGGAAACCAAACCCAACATCATCGTCGTTCTCGTTGACGACATGGGCTACTCCGATACAGGAGCCTATGGCGGAGAGGTCAGGACCCCGAACATCGACCGGTTGGCCCGTGGTGGCCTGCGCTTCACCCAGGCCTACAATTCAGCTCGCTGCTGCCCATCCCGGGCGTCCCTGCTGACCGGCCTCTACTCCCACCAGGCCGGCATCGCCAACTTCACCGGTCCCGACAGAACAGCTAAAAAAGGCCCGGCCTACCTCGGCAGGCTCAACAGGAAATGTGTCACCCTCGGCGAGGTGCTCAGCGGTGCCGGCTACTCAACCTATTGCGTAGGGAAGTGGCATGTCGGCCACCAGGAGAGCCCGGTCCTGCGTGGCTTCGAAGAGTTCTACGGCTACATCCGCGGACACTCCACCGACCAGTGGACCCGCAGCAACTACACCAGGCTGCCGGCCGGCAGGAAACCGGAAATCCAGTACAAGCCGGGAGAGTTCTACGCCACCGATGCCTTCTCCGACTACGCACTGGAATTCATCCGCCAGGGACAGAAACGAAAGAAGCCCTTCTTCCTCTACCTGGCACACTCTTCCCCGCACTTTCCCCTGCAGGCTCCGGCCGCCACGCGAGACTCCTACCTCGAGACCTACCGCCGTGGCTGGGACGTGCTCCGCAAGGAACGATACGAGCGCCAGGAAAAATCGGGCCTGGTGACCCCCAGCTGGAAATTTACAAAACGATCCGCCGTACCTGTAGATCGCGCCGACATCGCCAATGGCTTCCCCGGCAAACAGAACCCACCCTGGGAATCACTGCCGGCCGGGCGCCGTGAAGACCTGAGCTACCGGATGGCCACCTTCGCCGCCATGCTCGACCATGTCGACCAGGGGATCGGGCGGATCATTGACCACCTCGAGAAAAGCGGCGACCTCGACAACACGCTGATCCTCTTTACCAGCGACAATGGGGCCTGCTATGAATGGGGCCCATTCGGTTTTGACGGGCACAGCCGGCGCGGCAAAACCACCCTGCACAAAGGAGAGAAGCTGAAAGAGGTCGGCGGACCCGGCACCTATCATTCCGTCGGCAGCGCCTGGTCCTGCCTGAGCAACACCCCACTGCGAATGTACAAGCACTTCAACCACGAAGGCGGCAATTGCAACCAATTGGTCGCCCACTGGCCGAAGGGGATCAGGAAACCGGATCGCTGGGTAAGGTCCCCGATCCACCTGATTGACATCATGCCGACCATCTGCGCGGTAGCCGGAGCTGACTACCCTGAAAAGTTCAAGGGGCGCAAGATCACGCCGGTGGAGGGCACCAGCCTCAAGGCAGTGCTGGATGGAGCAGGCTCCCTGCCCGCCAGGACCCTGTACTTCGACCACTTCGGCTCCAGCGCCATCCGCCAGGGCGACTGGAAACTAGTGCGGGGCAATAGCCGCTATAACAAGGCCGCCTGGGAGCTCTACAACATCGCCGTGGACCGCTGTGAAACCAACAACCGGATCCATTCACTGCCGGAAAAGGCCCAGGCGCTCAAGAAGCTCTGGACCCAATGGGCTGCCCGGATGAAGATCCAGCAATAACCTTTACGAGGAAGAGCCCCATGCGCCAATTTCTCCTGACGATCATCGCCGTCTCCGCCTTGCTGGGGCTGCTAAACTTACCGGGCCTCGAGGCCTCCACCAGGGACGACAAGCCCAACATCATCTTCATCATGGCCGATGATCTCGGCTACGGCGATCTCGGCTGCTACGGGCAGAAAGAGATCAAGACGCCCCGCC
>CAJWZY010000077.1 GCA_913050545.1 uncultured bacterium
CATGTAGAGGAGGACCCCGGCCTCGTGCAGGAGGGCGCTGATCTCTCCGATCCCGTTTTCAAAGATACCCAGGGTGTTGGGATTGGTGATCATCATTGCCGCCACGTCAGGACCGATCGCCTCGCGCAGCTTGTCGAGGTCGATGGTTCCAGCTTCACCGGAGTCGATGTTCCTGGTCTTGAAGCCGGCGATGGTGCAGCTTGAGGGGTTGGTGCCGTGGGCGCTGTCTGGAATCAGGACGACGTCCCGCTCCAGCTCGCCAAGCTCCCTGCAGCGGGCCTTGATCATCATCAGGGCGGTCAGCTCTCCGTGGGCCCCGGCTGCAGGTTGGAGGCTGACGTGGGGCAGGCCGCTGATCTCAGCAAGCATCTCCTCGAGCCGGGAAAACACCTCGAGGTATCCCTGGATCTCATCGGCTCCACAGAGGGGGTGGACCTGGCTGAAGCCCGGGTTGCCGGCAACGACCTCGTTGATTCTCGGGTTGTATTTCATCGTACAGGACCCGAGCGGGTAGAAGTTCGTATCGATCGACATGTTCAGGGAGGAGAGCCGGGTGTAATGCCTTACCACCGAGGCCTCCGCGAGCTCCGGCAGGCTGCAGGGCTCCCGGCGCAGGTCGCTCTCTTCGATGCAGTCGGCCGTTTGCGGAAGGCTGGCATCAGGTTCCGGCGGCCTGGCACCCCGCCGCTGTGGACGGCTCTGCTCGAACAGGGTGGGCTGGGAAGCAGGCAGCGAGTGATCTGCGGGGCTGGTCATGCCTTGGCCTCCCGGAGTTCCTCTGTGACGACCCGGGTCAACTCCTGGCCCAGGAGATCGATTTCTTTTTTTGTGTTCAGCTCGGTGAAGGCGAAGAGCATTTCTTTTTCACGGGCAGGGAAGAACCGCCCGAGGGGCAATCCTGCCCCGATTCCGCGCTCAGCCAGCGAGCTGTAGACGGCCTCTGCGCTGGTGGGCAGCGCCAGGGAGAACTCCTGGAAAAAGGCTGCGTCTGAGACCGGCTCTACACCTTCGATCGCGGTCAATACACCATGGGCATAATGGGCCAGCCGGGTGCTTGCCTCGGCAACCTCCCGGATCCCTGCGGGCCCGAGGAAGGCAAGGTACATGGCTCCCCGGAGAGAGCACAGTCCCTGGTTGGTGCAGATATTGCTGGTAGCTCTTTCGCGGCGAATATGCTGCTCCCGGGTCTGGAAGGTGAGCACGTAGCCTCGTTTCCCATCGCTGTCGACGGTTTCGCCGACGATTCTGCCCGGTACTTTGCGAACATGTTTTGCCAGGGTGGTGAAGAAGCCGAAGGTCGGGCCTCCGAGATTCGGCGGATTTCCGAGCTGTTGTCCATCGCCGATGGCGATGTCAGCTCCATAGGCACCCGGGTCCTTGAGAAGTCCGAGCGAAATCGGATCGACTATGGAGATCAGCAGGGGCCGGTCAGCAGCGCTCTCCTGGTCGCCCTGGCTGGACCCGAGCAGGTTGCCGGCGTTCTCCATGGGCTCGATGAGGCCGAAGAAGTTCGGGTTCTGCAGGACCACGGCCAGCACATCATCTCCGTCTTCCTCCAGCTCTCGGGCGATGACCTCCATCGAGGTCAGGTCATTTTCAAGCGCTATTGTACGGACCCCGACCGGGTGGTCTGCAAGGTAGGTGTCAAGGACACGGCGGTACTCGGGGTGAACAGCCTCGGATACGAGGACCGTGCTGCCCTTGCGCCGGATCGCATAGGCCATCAGCACAGCCTCGGCCAGCGCTGTTCCCGCGTCGTACATCGAGGCATTGGAGATATCCATGCCGGTCAGCTGGCAGAGCATGGTCTGGTATTCCATGACAGCCTGCAGGGTGCCCTGGCTCACCTCTGCCTGGTAGGGGGTGTAGGCTGTGTTGAATTCACCCCGGCTGGAGAGGGAATCGACAGCGGCCGGGATGAAGCGCCGGTAGGTTCCTGCGCCAAGAAATGATGGCCGGTTGTCCATCCGGGCATTGCGGTCGGCCAGGGCTCCCAGCTCTTCGACGATTTCGGGTTCGCTGGATTTCGCCGGCAGCTCGAGGTCACGGCCAAGGCGGATATTATCCGGGATCCACGAGAAGAGGTCTTCGATGTTCTCGTGGCCGAGAACCCGGAGCATCTCTTCACGATCCTGGTCTGTATGGGGAAAGTAGGTCATCAGCTGGTCCGAATGCAGTAGGTCTGAAAAACTGGATCCGCGCTGGAGTCAGTGTTCATCTTCTTGGGCAAGCAGCTCCTCGTATTGCTGCAGGTCAATGAGCTCCGATTCTTCCTCAGGGGTGGAGATCCTGATCCTGATCATCCAGCCGGCTCCGAAGGGGTCATCCGCAAGCGGCTGGAGATTGTCCGCCAGCCCCGAGTTCACCTCGACAAGCTCACCACTGAGGGGAACGAACAGTTCGCTGGCACTCTTGGTGGATTCGATCTCCCCGAATGGAGCTCCCCTGGAAACGGTTTCTGAGCCTGCCGGGAGATCAATGAACACAAGGTCTCCCAGCTGCTCGACGGCAAAATCTGTGATGCCGACCGTGGCGATTCCATCTTCTAGGCGGGTCCATTCATGGCTCGGCGAATATTTGATTTCTGCCGGTCGAGTCATTTCTTTTTCCTCCAGGTCTGGAGTGGAGCTTCCGGAAAACCCCAGCGCCGGTCACTCTTTCCGGTTCGCTCCAGGGCAATGCAGAAGGGCCGCCAGTTACCACCGATGACGGGCTCCACCTGTTTTTCAGACTGTCTTTTTCCTTTTTCTTGAGAAAAAAGGCAAGTGTTCGAGTCGCAGTTTCTCGCGTTTTCCTCGCAGGTCAACTTCCGGAGTGGGGGCCTCATCCCGCTCGAGCTTCGCGATGTAATCGCTGCAGAGATAACCCATGGCAATCGGTTGCTGGATCGTGGGGGACGGGGCGCCGCTGGTGATCCTCCCTACCTTCTCATCTGCGGCATAAATTTCCATCCCGTTGCGGGCTATGCGGCGACTCTCCACGATGAAGCCGCAAAGTTTTTCCGCTGGGCCCTCCTCCTTGATCTCGCGCAGTCGCTGCTGGCCGGGAAAGGCGATTCCCTTATCCAGCTTGACGGCGAAACCGAGGCCGGCGCAATAGGGGTTCGTTGTGTCATCGATATCGTTGCCGTAGAGGGGCATGCCGGCCTCGAGCCGAAGCGTGTCCCTGGCTCCAAGCCCGATTGGCGCTGCCTGTCCTTCGTTGGTTTCCAGCAGCTGCCTCCAGATCTTTTCCGCCTGCCCGGCGCCCAGGTAAATTTCGAGTCCATCTTCGCCGGTATAGCCGGTCCGGGCCACCAGCAAGGGCTCGGATTCGAATTCCGCAGAGGTGATCTGGTAGTAGCCCAGGTCAGCCCACGGGGTTTGTGGCGCCTGCAGCAGGGGGATGGAGCAGGCAATCGCTTCAGGGCCCTGGATAGCGATCATGGCATCGCTTCGTGTTCGGTCCTCCAGCTCGGCATCCCTGCCGGCGTGGTGGCTGTTCATCCATTCAATGATTCTGCCCGTATTGGAAGCATTGACGACCAGGAGGAAATGGTCAGCCAGCTTGTAAACAATGGCATCGTCGATGATGGTTCCATCTTCACGGCAGAACAGGGTGTAGCGGGCATCGCCGCTTTCCATTCCAGAGGTGTCATTGGTGATGAGCGCCTGGAGCCAGTCCTCCGCCTCGGGGCCGCGAACGGAAAGACGCCCCATGTGGCAGAGGTCGAAGAGCCCGGCATGTTCCCGTACCTGCTGGTGCTCCTGGGGGATCGAGGTGTAGCGCACCGGCATCTCCCAGCCATGGAAATCAATCAGCATGGCCCCGAGGCGCCTGTGCTCGTCGTAGAGAACGGTGCGTTCCGGCTGGCTTGTTTCAGAGCCCAAGTGACTCAACCCTCGCTTCTGTCGTCAATGTTTCGGCACCCGGTTTTCAGAAGTCGAAGTCGTCGTCTTCGATCTTCTTCTTTTTAACCTTCTTCTTGTCGTCACCCTCATCCGCCGGGGCAGTGGGGTCAGGTTCGGGTTCTTTTTCCGGTTTCTTTTTCTTGGGGCTGTCTTTCTTGACGCCCAGCTTTTTGCGGAGCAGGCGGACGGCTTCCTTCTTGTCGAGGAAACCGCAGATGACCAGATTGCGAATGCGGAACTTGACCTTCTTCCACTGGAAACCCACCAGGCCGGTCTCGGTCATTTTCTTGACCTTGATCCTGTTCACGGCCTCCTCCGTTCCACCGGAATCATAGGTGGCTCGAATCTCGCCACCTCCCCCTGCCTGGTCCATATCAATCTCGACGATCCAGCTCACGGGGCGCAACTTGGTGTGCCAGTTGTTGGCATTTGAGCCGGGCTTCCCGGGCATCTTCTGCCATTTCGGGGGAGAGGAACCCTTGATGAAGCCAATATCAAGGAAGTTGGTACGCCAGCGGGCATTGGTCTTGGTGTTGTAGCTGACGATGGCTCCCCAATCGCCATCTCCGCTCATCGTGAGGATGTTGAAGGCCCAGGACATGCGAACCTTGTATCTGAAGGGCACCGGGAAGAACACCATGCCGGAAGTGTTCCCATCGATGGAGATCTGGGCCTCATCGGGAATGTCACCGCCACCCAGGAGCATCTGCGGATCGACAAAGCCCAGGTGGGCTTTGGGTGTTTTTCCTCTGATGACCTCCTTCTGGAGCTGCTGCCCGTTGCTGTAATCGAGGATGATCCCCCCGGTCTCAGGGTCATAGTTGGCCCTTTTTGAAAGCTCATGAATATTTTCGATAAGGAAGGCCTCGTCTTCTTCATCCAGCTCCTGGGGGAAGAGGGTGAGGTCCGCGCCCGCTACGCAGGTGGGGAGCAGGGTGGTGGCTCCGGTCACTCCCGGGGATCCGATTCCGGGGGGCTGTGGAGTGCCTGGCGGCGGGGGGGCTGTCCCTGGCGGCGGGGGAGGGGGTAATTTCTGACGTCCTGCGCCCGCTACGCGGCTGGCAATCTCCAGCTCCTCTTTCCGCCGGCGGTTGAACTCCACATCAGCGGCTTTCTGCTCTTCTTTCAGCTTCGCCAGCTCGGCCGCGAAGGCAGCATCGTCAAGAACGGCCTTCAGGGCATCTGTGTAGGTCTGCGAGGCCTGGCTGTACTGGCCGGAGGCCTCCTGGAAGGCACCGCTCTGGAAAGCGGCATCCGCTTCGAGCTCGAGACTCTCGGCCTGTTGCCAGCGGCTCAGCGCCTTGATATCAGCCCCGTTTTTCAGCGCCCTGGCCTTGTAGCCGTCCATCTTCGTCTTCAGGTTCTCTGCCAGGATCCGGTATCGCTTGTTGTCCTTGGCGATGATGGCTGCGTCTTCGAAGCCGGCCCTGGCAGCGACGAAATTATTTTCTGCGGATTTGAAGCTGGAGGAAGAAGCTTCTTCAAGTTCTGCCAGTGCGGCAGTGTAGGCTTCAAGAGCCTCTTCGTATTCTTCAGGGGCATTGATCTCGGCTTCAACCTTGTCAGCCTTCTGCTTGGCCGAATCGGTAAGCCTCTTTGCTTTCAATACCTCCGCGCTTTTCTGGGTCGCTTCTTCAGCGCCTGCCAGGATGTCTTTGAACTCACTGATGGCTCGTTTGTAGGAGTATTTTGCCTTGTTCCCGTCGTTTGATTTGAGGAGGTAGCGCTTGCCCGTGTCGATTCTCTTTGACGCGCGGGTGAAATCATCCTTGTACTTGCTGTCGAGCCCTTTCTCTTCGCATTCTTTCTTCAACGCGAGGGCTTCTGTCTGAGCCTGCAGTATCGTGGTGCTGACCTTGGGTTTCTTTTCTTCTTCCTCCTCCTCCTCTTCTTCTTCTTCTTCTTCTTCTTTTACAGCCTTGCGCGGGCTCTTCTTCTTTTTTCGGCTGGAGGACCTGGAGCTGACCTTTTCTTCTTCTGAGCCTGCTCCGCACCCGGCGAGGGGCAGGCCGACCAGCAGTGCCAGCACGACCAGCATCATCAGGGAGAAAAACGAAGAGCTTCCTCGATTGTTCGCTTGCGCAAAGGACAGTGGTGAGAGGCTGCCGGCATTTGGACGAATAGAGCCCATTGTATAGATCCTCAATAAATCCGGTTTGTTTCTGAAAGTATGCTCCAGAACCCTTGATTGGGATCTGGTCAATTGGAGAGCCAGGCACAATCCTGATCGCCCAGGGTCAAGTTAAAACGAAGCTTGCCCCCTTTTCAACTTCCGTGAGACTTAAATCTGGGTCAAGGGGGTTCTGGGCGGCTCAGTTATCCACAGTTGTCTGCAGGCGCTTTTCGAACTCCCCCATTTTACAGAACTTATCGTAGCGATCCTTGATGAGCTCGTCGCCGCTGAGTTTGTTCAGTTCCCTGATGTTTTTCAGGATGGACTCTTTGAGTTTTTCGTAGACGAGGCTGGGGTTGCGGTGGGCGCCACCGAGAGGTTCCGGGATGATCTCGTCGATAATTCCAAAGGATTCGAGATCTCCTGCGGTGAGCTTGAGAATCTTGGCGGCCGTTTCCTTGTATTCGGCGCTTTTCCAGAGGATTGCAGCGCAGCCTTCGGGCGAAATAACGGAGTAATAGGAGTGCTCCATCATCATGATGCGATTGCCCACGCCGATTCCGAGTGCGCCGCCGCTTCCGCCTTCGCCAATGACAACGCAAATGACCGGGACTCTCAAGTTGGCCATATCCATGAGATTGCGGGCGATAACAAAGGCCTGGCCTCTCTCCTCGGCTCCGATCCCGGGGTAGGCACCGGGGGTGTTGATGAAGGTGACGATGGGAACACCGAACTTGTCGGCCATCTTCATCTTCAGCATGGCTTTCTTATAGCCTTCCGGATGCGGGCTTCCGAAATGACAGGCTACCTTCTCGGCGGTGTCTTTTCCTTTGCGATGGCCGACAAGGAGCACCCTCTGTTCATCGATACGTCCGAGTCCACAGAGGATTGCCGGGTCGTCTCTGAAGGCCTTGTCGCCGTGGAGCTCGATGAAGTCCGCCACGATGGCCTTGACGATATCCGTGGTCAGAGGCCGTTGGGGGTGTCGCGCCAGCTGGATCTTCTGCCACGGGGTCAGGTTGTTGAAGATCGCCCGCTTTTTCTCGTCACATTTTTTGACGAGCTTTTCTATCTGGCCTGAAAGATCGACCTCGGTCGATTCGGCAAAGGTGCGGAGCTCCTCGATTTTTTTCTCGAGTTCAATGATGGGAGCTTCGAAATCGAGTCTTTGACTGTTTGATGATTTAGCCATTGGGCTGTCGTTCCTCTGGACCTGAAAGGGGCCGTCCCCGATTTTGCCTGCCCCCTGAAATGCATTCTAGTATGCTCGGGGTGAAAATCAAGCACATTGGAGTCTTTGAATATGCAGGCAGCAGGGGGGTTTTATTGGCGTGGCGGCAGGGTTATAATCCCGCCGTACCATACCAGAGGAGAACCGGATGAGTAGCCTGCGAACCTGGGAAGTCGAGGTCCACTGGAGGGAAGCCTGCGGCGCTGATCCTCGTGCTGTTGAACTGCAGGGCCAGCTGGCTGGCCTGCTGGATTGCCATGATGCGGGAATCAAGGTGAGCTCCCTTTTCTACCTGAGAGGGGAGGGGCTTGATGAGGGCAAGGTTGCCATCGCTGCCGAGCATCTTCTCAGCGACCCGGTTACCCAGGATTGCGAACTGAGGGACCTCGGAGACGGCCAGGAGATTCCCGAGCCAACCTCTGATTCCCAACAGGGTTCGGGGCAGGTCGCCACGGTGAGAAAAAAGACTGGGGTTATGGAGCCTGTCGAGGAGTCCCTGCTGAAGGGGCTCGATGACCTTGGCATGGGCGGATTGACCGTTCGATTGGCTCTCAGGGTGCGTTTTTCGATTTCCCTCTCCGACCAGCAACGTTGTCTTGTTGGCGAGAAAGTGCTCTCCAACCCGGCGATCGAGGACGTCTTCTGGATAGGGGATGGGATTCCATCTCCCTTCTCCGTGGCGGCTCCCTATGAGTTCTCCCTTGGGGAGGTTGAGCTCGCGGGGCTTGATGACGATGCGCTGGTGGCGCTGAGTGTCGAGGGCCAGCTGTCTTTGAACCTCGATGAGATGCGTACTATTCGGGATCATTTCGCTGGCGTGGGGCGTGCGGCTACCGATATTGAGCTGGAGACCCTGGCGCAGACCTGGAGCGAGCATTGTTGCCATAAGACCCTGACCGCCCGGATCGAGCATGAGGGGCCTGGTGGAGAGAAGGTCGTTTTCGAAAACCTTCTCAAGGACACGATTGCCCGTGCGACAAAGGAATTGATGGAAAAGGAGGAGACTCCCTTCTGCCTGTCGGTATTTAAAGACAATGCAGGGGTCGTGGCCTTCGATGATGAGTACGGCATCTCCTTCAAGGTCGAAACCCATAACCATCCTTCTGCTATTGAGCCCTACGGTGGTGCCGGTACGGGAATCGGGGGAGTCCTGAGGGACACCCTCGGTACAGGGCTTGGGGCCAAGCCGATCGTCAACACCGATGTGTTCTGTTTCGGGCCACCGGATCTTCCTGCTGAGGACCTTCCCCCTGGAGCACTTCACCC
>CAJWZY010000078.1 GCA_913050545.1 uncultured bacterium
ATGAGGATGGGTGTGTGTATCAGATACAGGACAACCCCACTTGGGACCAGTGCGGCAGCACCAGTTTCCGATCCCTGCCCGCATCCCCTAGAAGCGGCGGTGAGGACAACTACGCCATCTACCCCAACGGCACAACAGATGTCAGCGTCATCGACGCCCTAGGCCTCTCTGTCACGGCATTATCGCTTGCCCAGGATTACCAATGCGTCTTGCTAGAGGACGACTCCATGCGCTGCTGGGGCCACAACAACGAGGGCCAGCTCGGCATCGGCTCCCTGATCGACCAGAGTGCGGAGTCTCGTGGAACCTCGATCTACCTGCCGGGCCGGGTCATTCCGATGCTGCCCGAGCGCCTGGCCAACGATCTCTGCAGCCTGAGGCCGGAGGAGGACCGCCTGGCCAAGTCGGTTTTCATGGTCTTTTCTTCAGAAGGCAAGCTCATCGAGACCGAGATCTGCCGCAGTGTGATTCGCAGCAAGCGGAGATTTACCTATGGAGAGGCCCTCGCCATTCTTGACTCGCTTGAGGGACGCGATGTTCCTGCCGGGGATCTGCCTCCGGACAGGGCCGATTACGAGCCCATCCTCGAACGCATGGCCTTCCTGCGCGATTGTCTCAAGGATGCCCGCACACGGCGCGGCGCCCTCTTTCTTGACCTTCCCCAGCTCAAGATCCGGGTCGGGGAGAACGGACAGGTCGAGAGCGTTGACCGGGAGCAGGGAGACCCGGCTCATTCTCTCATCGAGGAGTTTATGCTGGCGGCGAACGAGGCGGTAGCCCGCTACCTGCAGGAGCAGGGCCTCTCGACCCTGGCCCGGGTCCATCCGGCGCCGAGCGAAGAGAAGCTGGCTGATTTCAGGGAGATGCTGCAGGCCCTGGGGCTGGATCTCCGCCCCCGTCCCGAGGTCAATGACCTGCAGAAGCTGGTCGACAAGGTGGCCGGCGGCCCGCTGGCCGTTACCGTCCAGATCGGACTCCTTCGAACCATGGGGCACGCAGAGTACACCGCGCAGCCGGATCTCCATTTTGCCCTCTCGACCACCTCCTATTGCCATTTCACCTCGCCCATCCGACGTTATCCCGACCTGGTGGTTCACCAGATCCTCGAGGAGCATCTCAAGAAGCTCTCCGGCGGCAGTGGCATGACAGCGAAACGCAGGGTGCACTGGGCCGCGAAGGTGGAGGCGGTGGCTCCTCATGCCTGCCTGACCGAACGCCGGGCCGAAGATGCAGAGCGGGCCATGCAGCAGGCCGCGCTGATCCGTTTCCTGTCGCCGCGACTGGGAGAGGAGATGAGCGGCAGTATTATCTCGCTCTTTCCCTTCGGGTTTTTCGTGCGCCTCGATGAGATCCCGATCGAGGGCCTGGTGCCCGTGGCGACTCTCGGGGCCTATTACGAATTCGATCCCGCCACCCAGACGCTCGAGCCTGCGGGAAAAAGCAAGGGGCGTCGCGGAGGCGGCCACCGGGGGCGCCGCGAAAAACGAAAACGCTCGGACGCTCCGTCTTTTCGGCCGGGGCAGAGAGTCAGGGTCAAGCTGACGGATCTCAATTCAGCCTCCCGCCAGATCTCCTTTGAACTCGCAGGGTGAGGGAGCACCAATGTTCAGCAGGGCAGCAGGAAGACCTGTTATCTCTGCGGCGCTGGTTCCCGTTCTCTTGTTGTGGTGTTTCTGTCTCCGGGCCGATCCCGGCTGGCAGCTCAGCGCAAAGGATAGCGGAAAGGATCCCCGGGTTGCGGTGCTTCTTGGCCGACTCCAGCAGCAGCGAGTGAGCGCCCTGGGAATTGCCGGGGAAGGACTTGGACTGAGCCCCGGGAAGCTTCCCATACGCTGGGTACTCAGGCTGGCGGATTCTTCACCTTCGGACTCCTCCGTCGAAGCAGAGGCGGGCTGGACAGAGGTGGGTGAGAAGGAGATCGTCGTTTCGATCCCGGCCTGGAGGTACCTTGATTATCCCGCCAAGGCCAGGAGGGTGGTGGTTCACGAGGCGGTTCACGCACTGATGGCCTCGCGTCTCGGCTCGGGTGATGCCTACCGGTCTCTTCCCCGCTGGTTCAGGGAGGGCACGGCCCTGCTCGTCTCCCGGGAGGGGGATGCCAGGGTGCAGGGGCGAATTGCCGCTGCGGTTCTGGCAGGAGGACGGCCCGCTATTTTTCTTACCGGGATCCACTGTGGCAAACCCGGCTCGTCGGTCACCGGCTGTAGTCCCTCTCCGGCGGAGGGATATCTCGCGGTTCGCTGGATTGAGGACAGGTTGGGGGAAACAGGACTTCGCGAGCTTCTTTCGAGGCTCTCCGCAGGCGGAGCTTTTACTGACGAGCTGGGCCAACTCACAGGCCTGCGCACCGCGCGCCTGGAGGGTGCCTTGCTGGCCCATGCCGCAGAGGCCATCTCCCGCCTGGCCTCGAAGGATTGCCGACGCCTCTTTGCCGAGGCCCTCGCCCTCTGCAGGTCGGGAAAGAACGCCCCGGCCAGGGAGATCTTCAATGCGATCAGTAAGGCCCCTGGGAACAAGGCCTTGAGGGATACGGCCGTTTTTCTTCACTCGCGAACACTGGTAGAAGATGGGGCCTGTCGACAGGCGATCGTAGCGCTCGAGGGGCTGCTGAAGGAAGGATACGAGGTTCCCTGGGAGCCCGAGATCTTTGAGCAGCTTGGACGTTGCCGCAGGGCATTGGGAGAGCCGGCGAGAGCACGACAGCTCTGGAAAACCGTGACGGAGCGTTTCCCTCATGACAGGGAGATCCAGGCGCGGATTGCAATATTGCTCAAAAGACCGAAAGCCGGGGGAGAATAGCTGTGAGGTTCTCCTTAGTGGGAAGGTTTTCTTGCGGTAGGATAGACAACTTTACCGGACCACCGATCTGCTTCTTGATGCTGGAGAAGCACCGGGGATTCGGTTTTACTCATTAAGCTGTTATCTTTATATATGGCATCGCCGATACGACCCTGGTCGTTCGGGGCCACTTCCGTGCGTCGGGAGTTGACAGGATAACGAACTGTATAAATAAGATTCGCTGAGGTTGAGATGGCACAAATAAAGAATAAAGAGGAGATGCACGCAGGGGAGCGTTTCATGGCCGTTATCAGGGCCAATGAGAGGGTCTTCTGGGTTCTGCTCCTGGCGTTTCTCGGGTTCACCTTTGCCTTTGGAGTGCCGGTCTCCCAGATGATCTCACAGATGGGCAACGCTACTGTCGCTGTAGGCAGCGGCGAAGAGATCACCGAAGAGGAGTTCACCAGCGGCAGGCGCGCCCTTGTCAGGACCCTCGACCGTGTCGATTTTCTCTTTCAGAACACCATCTCCTATGGCGGGCGCGAGCTCAACATCGGGCCCAAGTACCGGACGATCTATCCGGATTCGGGAGTCCCGGGAAACGCCAGGCCCCTCAACTACCACGAGTTCCTTCTTTACCGCAGGGCGGCTGAAGATGAGGGACTGAGTGTGTCGAATGCCGAGTTTGAGGCCGTTCGCAAGGAGGCCTGGCAGAGAGCTTTTGCCCTCCAGGTTGTCAGCAGCCGTGAGCATCTGCGCAGTAAGGGTCTTCAGATACCGAGTGCAACCAGCTCGCAGTTGGACCAGCAAACATTTCAGAAGGACTGGCAGGATGAATTAACCCGGCTCAAGGTTGGTCTCAAGAGCAACGATGTGTTCGACGAGGCGCGCTACGAGGACTGGCTGGCCGCCCGCGGAGACCATCCGGCGATCCCCCGCTCCGATGCTATTCCCGGGTTCACCAAGAGGCTCGCCCAGTCTGCTACCGCCTTCGCGAATGGAAAAAGAAAGTATCTTGCCTTTGAATTCGAAGAGGCCATCAGTGAATTCAAGCGGGCCAGGGCCAACGCGAACCGTACCGGCAAGCTGATCATCACAACCTGGATTCGGCTTGCTGAAGGTGATTCACGCCGGTCTGTTTCCAGGAAGGCCTTCGAGAAGACCCTGCGAGGCCTGCTCCTGATCGCCCGCCTGGACGGACATATCAATACGAGGGTCCAGGTGACGGGCCCCGAGGCCTTTGATGAGTTCAAGAGGCAGAATCACAAGCGGAAATTCGAGTGGGTTAAGCTCACGGCCCCGGAGGAACTCTCCAATAAGGTGAAAGAGTCCCTGACCGCGGAAAAGCTCGAGGAGCACTACAATAACTTCAAGGGAGATTACGATTCTACTACACGTCTGCGCTTCAAGTTCCTGGAGGTGACCATGGATTCCTTCCAGAAAGAAGTAGAGGCCGCGGTCAAGGAAGAGGATCTCGCGGCGGCCTATGAGCAGAAAAAGGGCCTCTATACCCGCCCGGGGATCCGCCAGGATGCCGGGCTCTTCCAGCTGCTCTCAAGCGAGGCGATGCAGACGAGGCAGAAGCAGCTCTATCTTCCCTACGAGGAGGTTAAGGAAAAGGTCCGGGAGCGTTATATTCGAGAAACTGCTTCCAATAAAGTAGTGGAGTTCGCTGACAAGTTGAGGTCGCGGCTCTACCCGATCAAGCCGGCTTCCGCAAAGGCTGACACGCCTGCTCCAGTGGCCGCCTCCTTTGAGGACCTGGCCAAGGAATACGAATTTATCAAGGTTGGCGAGACACCGTATGCGACCGATGCCGATGCGGAGGAGGTGTTCGGTAAAGCTCTCGAGGGTGTCTACGACGAGAAGACTGCTTCGAGGCGGGCCATCGAAACCTGGTACCGGGTCGCCAATACAGAAGGCCGCAAGGCGAACGGTTACGTGTTGACCGACCGTGAAAAGACCCAGTTGAAAACCCCGGTTGAGCGTTACGACGAGGAGGGCATCGAGGTCGGCTTCATCTATTTTTCGGCGGTGGATATCAAGGCGCCGGGCCCGCTTGAGTATGAAGAGGCGGTTGAAAAGGTAACCTCTGATCTTCACAGCAAAGAGCTGGTGAAGCTGCTCAGGAAGACCTGCGATGAGAAGATCAAGGCGGCCGGGGAATCAGCGGAAGCCTTCACGGCGTTAGGCGGCAGCGAGACAGAGATCGCCTACGATGACAAACAATCCTTCAAAGGTGGCTTCGGTAAGCTGGAGAACTCCGGTGCCGACTTTATTGGCAGGGGGGACTCGATCAAGCTTCCGGTGGAGGAAAAAGAAGAAGGCAAAGAAGAGGACAAGACCGAGAGCGATCCGGAAGCAGAGAAGGAAGAGCCGCATCCTTCAAGCACAGCGCTTGTGCGTGCCGGCTTCACCGTTGAGAAGGTAAATGGGCTCAAGGTCGTCGAAGATGAAGCACAGAGCGCCTGCTATATCCTGCGCTATACCGAGCTGGAGGATCCTGACTCGGCAGATTTCGAGAAGGCCCGCCCAGGCCTGGTCAGCCAGCTCAAGCGCGAGGGCGAGATCGAAGAATTCAGGCTGTGGCGGCAAGCTCTTCATCTTAGTGTTGGGGATGAGGACCTGGACTTCGCGTACGGCGACGAAGACAACTGCCCCGGGCTGAAGAATGAGGACCAGGTCGATGCCGACCGGGATGGGGTTGGCAAGGCTTGTGATGAGGATGATACAGACCCCGCCAAAGGCAGGCCTGCCGAGACGACCCCGGTGAGTGCGGTCGAAGAGAACTGAGGCTCGTTGCGCCTCTCTCTATAGGCTCTCGAGGATCTTTTTCAGCCCCTGCTCGATCTCGTCGGCACAGAGCCTGTAGCCGTTGACATCCAGGCCGATCGGGTCGCTGATATCTCCCCCGGCAAGCGGGCCGAGGATGTGTTCGAGCGCTGGCCCGGGCAGGTCGACAGTTGCTCCGAGGGCCAGGATTCCCACCTGGTGTGAGGAGGTCAGCGCATAGATCCTGTCCGCCTCTGTGAGGAGCTCTTCGCTCAGCGGGCGCGAGACGTGGGATTCGATGTCGCCGCCGCGTTCCCGCAGGACCTCTACAGCCTCTTCGCTCGCACAGCTGCCGCCGAATGCGGAGGTGCCGGCTGAAACGATCCGGTAGCCGAGCTTCGGGAGCTCCTCGATTTCGACCCCCAGCTTTTCGCTGAGGAGTTTTTTGAACAGGCCCTCGGCCATCGGGCTCCGGCAGGTGTTGCCGGTGCAGACGAAGAGAATGGTGGCTCCCCTGGCTGCTCCCTCGAGCTCCTCGAGGGAGAGGGCCCCCTCACGGAGCAGCTCGATGCCTTCCCTGCCGACCCGGACAACGCTGGAGGGCTCCTGCAGCTGGACCGGTCCGGAGTCGAGGACCGCATCGATCTTGCCGTCGAAAAATTCCATCACCTCATCGGCATTGAGTGCCGGTGGGCAGCCCGCCGGGTTGGCGCTGGGGGCGATGAGGGGAGAGCTCAGCCGGCTGAGGAGGGCGAGGGTTACGGTGCATGCCGGGATCCTGAAACCCGTGGTCCCTTCTTCTCCCGGTGTTCCAGTGGGCAAGACCATGGAGAGGGGGCCGGGCCAGAAACGTTTCATGAGGCGCTGGGCGGCTATCGACAGCCTGGTTGCCCGCCGGCAGACCTCGCCTGCATCGTGCAGCAGCAGGGTAAAGGGTTTTTCTGCCGGCCTCTCCTTCAGGAGCCGCAACTTTTCGCAGGCATTTGCATCCCTCTCCAGCGCCCCGATCCCGTAAACCGTTTCGGTGGGAAAGGCGAGCAGGCCGCCGTTTTCGAGGATCTCTGCGGCCTCCGCGATGTGCCGGGGATCCGGCTCTCCTGGGTCTACTGTTATCCTGACGGTCATGGCAGATCGATTTCAGATGGAACAGGGTCTGATGACAAGCTTATTCATTCGACTTTTGGCGCCGGGGAAGTCCAGGTGGCAGGGGCTCAGCGCTCTGGAGCCCCTTTCATCCGTGTCAGGGTGGGGTATTATAGCTCCTTTTCATCGTCGAGGTTTCTCCATGTCTCTGCTTGTTGTCGGTTCTGTAGCCCGCGATACGATTCGCACTCCTCACGGGGAGGTCCAGGATGCCCTGGGCGGGGCGGCTGTTTATTTCTCGCTCGCGGCCTGCAACTTTACGCCGGTGCGGCTGGTCGGGGTAGTCGGCGACGACTTCTCAGAAGACGATATTGCCCTGCTGGGCAAGAGAGACATCGACCTTGCCGGCCTCCAGGTCGTTGAGGGAGGCCGAACCTTTCGCTGGAGCGGAGAGTATTCAGAGGACATGAACTCCCGTGAGACCCTCTCGGTCGAGCTCAATGTCTTCGAGCATTTTGAGCCGGTTCTGCCAGCGGACTATACTGACTCGAGCTTCGTCTTCCTCGCCAACGCCTCGCCCGCCACGCAGCTCAGTGTGCTCGGGCAGGTAGAGTCGCCGGTCTGCGTAATGGCCGACACGATGGACCTCTGGATCGAGATCGCTCGCGATGAGCTCGTCGAATTGCTCGGGCGCATCAACGGGATCTCGCTCAACGATGCAGAGGCGCTTCAGCTGACCGGCTGTCGCAACCTGATCGATGCGGGCCAGGCGATCCTGGAGATGGGGCCGGGTACCGTTATCGTGAAAAAAGGAGAACACGGAGCCGTCCTCTTTACCGAGGCCGGAGTTGTTGCCCTGCCGGCCTACCCGACCGGTGAGGTCGTCGATCCCACCGGTGCCGGGGACAGCTTCGCCGGCGCCCTGATGGGCTCGCTTTCGCGGGCGGGAGCTGTCGACGAGGAGGGGCTCAAGACAGCCATAGCGTACGGTTCGGTGGTGGCATCGTTTACCTGTGAGGGTTTTGGTACTGCCAGGCTGGCGGAAATTAATCCAGATGAGGTGAACGATCGCTTTTTGAGCTATTGCGAGTCACTGCAAATCTGTAGATGATCAATGGCGTTAATTGTTTCCTCCACGAATTGCTGGAGTCCTGGAGCTCCCCGGGAATTTTTTGAATGAAGACCTCTGAAGTACGAGACAAGTTTCTGAATTATTTCAGCGACAGGGACCATGTCGTCCTGCCGTCGAGTCCATCGATCCCACATGGCGATAAGACGCTGCTCTTTACCAATGCGGGCATGGTCCAGTTCAAGGATATCTTCACCGGGCGGCAGGAGAGCTCGCAGCCGCGTGCCACCACCGTGCAGAAGTGCGTACGGGCCGGCGGCAAACACAATGATCTCGACAACGTGGGCTATACCAGCCGCCACCTGACCCTCTTTGAGATGCTGGGAAACTTCTCCTTCGGAGATTATTTCAAGAAGGAGGCCATCACCTTCGCCTGGGAGCTGATCACCGAGGGCTATGGGCTCGATCCTTCGACACTCTGGGCCACGGTTTTCCGTGAGGACGACGAGGCCTGGGAGCTCTGGAAGGAGATCTCCGGTCTCCCCGATGAGCGGATCGTGAGGCTTGGCGAGAAGGATAACTACTGGAGCATGGGGGATGTCGGCCCCTGCGGTCCCTGCTCGGAGATCCTCCTTGATCGCGGCGATGCTTTCGGGGAGGCGGATGTAGAGAACGGAGAGCGCTTCTTCGAGATCTGGAATCTTGTCTTCATGCAGTTCAGCCAGTCGGCGGATGGAGAGAAGACGCC
>CAJWZY010000079.1 GCA_913050545.1 uncultured bacterium
TATGCCAAGCTCGTCACGCGGGGCAAAGGAACGCTGGTACCAGCGGTTGGCCGGATGAAGTGGGTCGTCATCGTAGACCGGTGGTGCCGGCCACCCCGGCCTCTCAAGGGCCTTGTAGCCTTGAGGAATTTCCGACTGGATCTCACGGCAACTTCCCATGCAGAAGGCCACCAGCAGGATGGCGGCAGCCAGGGCAGAGCAGCGCAGGTATTTCTTTTTCGCTGAAGCCATCAGATCCCCCCGAGGGCACCTGAAAAGGCCGACAAGGCCCGCCACAGCACAAGCCCCCCGGCGAGCAGGTAGGCCAGGATCGGCAGAATCTTGACCACGGTTTCCAGGCGAGCGAGAGCGGCCTCGCGCAGCTCTTTTCCCGATTCGACAAGGGCGGCATCCAGGGTTCCTGAGACATCTCCGGAAGCGAGCCTGGAGCGCAGGTCAGCTGGAATGCCATCTATGCACCCGAGCCCCTCCGAGGCGCTGGATCCTCCAGCGATCCGGACCGCCATCTCATCGAGCTGCAGCGAGAGTCTGCGCAATCCCGTAGCTTTACTCACAAGCGGAAGCCCATCGGAGAAGCCGAGCCCTGCCCGCAGGAGGCGGCCAAGCAGCTGCAGGGCAGCGGCGAGGGAGTACTGGCGCACCAGCCCACCGACCAGGGGCAACGCGAGAATAACCTGCTCAACCAGGCGGCGACGATTCGACCCCGGCGGGAAAATCTCGCGGCGGTAATGCAAGGCCAGGAAAAGAAGTAGCAGGGGAACGAAAAAACACGACTGGATCAGGAGGTACTCACCGGTACGCCCCTGGAGAACCAGGTATAGAAACGGGAGGAGAAACGCAAGACAACAGATAAGCAGGGGGTAGGCCAACCGTTGCAAGAGGCGCCGGCGGGCCTCGGTGAGGACTTTCTCCTCTGCGATAATCTCGGCGAGGGTCTCATCGAGGCGGCCGGAGCTTTCCCCTGCCTCGATGAGGGCAGCATGGCCGGCTGGAACCCTGGTGTCGAGGCCGCCGAGAGCTTCCGACAGGGTGCCGCCACCCTCGATCTTTAAATGGAGGGCGCCAGCCAGGGCCCCCAACCGACCCCCGCCATCCGCCGCCATACCACCCACCGCATCTCGCAGGGGGATACCCGCCCGCAGGCGCGTCTCGATCCCCTTCAGGAGCTCGTTGTAGGCGGAACTCAAGGGACCCGGCTACCGCTTACCGAACCAGTTGAACTCCGGCTGGGTCTCGACATCACAGTCCCCCAGGACCTTGGACTGGCAGGAGAGCCGCACCTTGTCCTCGTTGCCGATCTTGAACCAGCTCACGGCGATGCGGATCTTCTCCAGGAATGTCTTGGGGGCGAGATTCTCCATGCCCTTGGTGACATGGACCCGGCACTCGCCGCACTGGCCGAAACCACGGCAGTTAAAATAGCGCTTCATGCCCGGGTAGAGCTCGATCTCGTTGGCGATGGCCACATTGCGCAGCTTCTCGCCCTCTTCGCATTCGACGGTCTTTTTTTCCCGGGTAAAGGTGACCTTTGGCATATCGATGAATCCACTACAGTTGATTAGTCACTGCCCCCTGTGGGGCACAGATGGATTTTAGGTGATCCCGCCTGAGGATGCAATCAGGCCTCCGGGGCTTCATCCTCCGCCTTGCCGGCTTCGTCTGCTCCGGCTTCTTCACCCGCGTTCTCTTCCTTGCCGCTGGCGGAATAACCCGGCTCGAGCTCTCCACGTTCCAACATGCCGGTATATTCTTTGAGGTCACGGCCAACCACGCCGCTCAGGAGAAGTACTCCAAGAATATTCGGCAAGGCCATCCCCAGGATCATCAGATCGCTGAACTCAAGAATATTGGTAGCCGTGACAATCGAACCCAGGAAGGTAAAGACCAGGAAGAGGACACGGTAAATCATTGAGGAGCCATCACCAAACAGCCAGGCCCAGCAACGCTCACCGTAATACGACCAGGAAATCATGGTCGAGAAGGCGAAAAGAAACACCGCTACGGCAAGAATTTCTGGAAACCACTCGATCTGGCTCCTGAAAGCCTCGGAGGTCAGCTTGCCTCCCTCCCTGCCGGCGACGATCTCTGCATTTTCCGGAGCAATATGGGCACCAGTAATAATGATAACCAGGGCCGTCATGGTGCAAACAATCACAGTGTCGATGAACGGTTCGAGCAAGGCGACAACCCCTTCCTCTACCGGATGTTTTACCTTTGCCGCAGAGTGTGCGATAGCCGCTGACCCGACACCCGCTTCGTTCGAGAAAACAGCCCGCTGTATACCGATCACCAGCACACCAATGATTCCGCCCTTGACTGGATCATTAGTACCCTCCGGGCCCGGATCAAAGGCCCCGGAGAAAATCTCGGATACCGCCTCCGGGATTGCCCCGAAGTTCATAAAGAGAATTGTCAGGCAGGCCAGGACATAGATTCCACACATCAGAGGAACGATCTTCTCCGCGACCCTGGCAATACTCCTGATGCCGCCAATAATCACCACGCCACCGAGCAGCGTCATAATCATTCCGTAGACCCAGGGATAATCAATGAACTTGGGCACCACCGTCTTGATGACACCCAGCGACTGCACTACCTGGAAAGCGTTACCGCCCCCAAACGATGCCCCGATACAGAGAACACAGAAGAGGATCGCCAGAACCCCGCCAAGGGGTTTGAGCCCGATCTCCTTGAGGCCATCGGAGAGATAGTACATAGCTCCGCCCATGATCTTGCCGTCACTGCGAACCTGGCGGTATTTCTGACCGAGTGTACACTCGGTAAACTTCGCGGTCATACCGAGCAGGCCGATGACTATCATCCAGAAAGTCGCTCCGGGTCCTCCAATTCCAATCGCAATAGCGACACCTGCAATATTTCCAAGACCGACCGTGGCCGAAAGCGCCGTACTCAATGCCTGGAAGTGGGTAACCTCCCCCACGGTGCCCGGCTCATCGTATTTGCCTCGTACAAGATCGATGGCATGGCGGAAGAGGCGAAAGTTGACGAACTTCATTCGCAGGGTGAAAAAAACTGCGCCAAATAAAAGCCAGGCCACAATCAGCGGAACCTCAGCGTAGTCCTCCATCCCCTCAACCCCAGCGAAGGGCTTCCAGAACAGAACACTGCTAAGAGGTCTTACGCCATAGCGCCCGAAGAAATAATCCAGCCATGGCTCAAAACCGGAAGTGGCCTTCCATTCACCTGATTTGCCGGCGACCAGGATCTCCCAATTACCTGAAAGAGTTCCTTTTTCATCCAGCTCACCCTTCAGCTCGACAATGTCATCGGGCGCTCCCTCTACAAGGGAATAATCGAAGAGAACCTGTAAAGTCCCGCCCGTGAGTGAAACATTGGTGACCTGAAACTCTCCATACTGGTCTCGAATGCTGGCTGGCAGCAGTGTGAGAATATAGAGCTTCTCCTCCGGCTCTGTCGGCTTCTCTTCCGTCGGCTTCTCCTTAACCGGAACCGGGAGAGCCATTTTAACGTACCAGGTGCGCAGGAAGCCGGAGGATCCTGCATCTGTGTCCGAATCCGCCGCCGGATCCTGGGCGAAGAGAGGAGCGGCGGTTAAAAGGACCGCCAGGATCAGCCAGAAGAGATTTCTTTCAGACCACGAGGAAGATTTCATACGGGCTTGTCCTCTCAAAATGCGACAGCAAAGACGGACGCGTACAGCCGGATCAGTTGAACCGGAGAATACCAGAAATTCGCTGCGGAATCACGCCGAAGGCACCTGCTCAGGAGTTGCCACCACCCGAGCCGCTATTTCCTCCGCCACCAGAGCCGCCAGAGCTACCGCCACCACCTCCACCGCCCCCGCGTCTTTTCCTTCTGCGCGGTCGGCGCCGGCGGCGTGAACCTTCTCCGGACTGCTTCTCTCCCCCGGCCTGTTCCCCTCCGGATTTTTCACCGCCACCTCCGCCTTTGCGGCGTCCACCACCACCGGAACGGGATCTGCGACGGCGACGACGGCCATCGCCCCCTCTTCGCTTGTCGCGCTCAGCTTTCTCTTCTTTCTTCTGCTTGTCGGTCTCGGCATCCGCGCGCTCAAGCACATCGCTATTGAGATTGAAGTAATCTTCCTTCAGGTACTCATCATCGACGATCTCGAAGCCGAGCTTGGCAGGCCGACTCTGCTGGCGCTGCCTTTTTTCGTCATCCTGCTCCTTGAACGAGGCGATGGCCTGGTCCATCTCTTCCTTGTTCTCAAATTCAGGATCCATCTTGGGCAGCTTCCTCTCGCCACCCTGGCGCTTGCCACGCCGTCCACGCGAAGACTTTCCGCGACGGGAACGTTTCCCCTCACCTTCCCCCCCGCGGGAAGAAGATCCTGAAGATCGCTGCCTGCGGCCTTCACCGGAACCGCCACCGCCCTCTCGGCCCTGCTCGCCGTCTTTGGATCTGCGTCCCCGTCTCCTTGGTTGCCGGCGCGGCTTTTTCTCGGAGCCATCGCCCCGGCTCTTGGAGCTGTCGCCCCGACTCTGGGAGCCATCGCCCCGGCTCTTGGAGCTGTCGCCCCGACTCTGGGATCCATCGCCACGGCTCTTGGAGCTGTCGCCCCGGCCCTTGGAGCTGTCGCCCCGGCTCTTGGAGCCATCACCTTGCCTGCTGGAGCCATCCTCCCTGCTCGATGTGTTCCCCATGCGACGTCCTTCCTGTCTGTCAAGACTGGTGATCGGGAATTTTGTGTCTTTGAGAACCTGCTCCCAGTACCGGCGCTCCTTGGGAGCGACCAGGGTGATCGCGATCCCGGTCCTGTTGGCCCGACCTGTTCTGCCAATGCGGTGGACATAGGATTCGCTCTCTTCCGGGACATCATAGTTTATAACACGCGTCACCGCCGGGATATCAAGCCCCCGGGATGCAACATCTGTCGCCACCAGCACCTTGATATCACCCTCCCGGAATTTATCCATGATGGCGAAGCGGATATCCTGCGTCTGGTCTCCATGGAGAGAACCTGCACTGTAGTTGTTACCCCACAACGTACGATCAAGATCGATGACCTGGCGCTTGGTATTGCAGAAAATGATCGCGGTATCATCCGGATTGTCATCAAGGACCCAGCGCAATGCGGAGAGCTTCTTATGCACAGGCAGCGAAATAAAATGCTGGTGGATATCCGGGACGGTTGCCAACCCTTTTGCTGTTGAGTAGGTCTTCGGATTGTTCATGAAACGCCCGAGAAGCTTCTGCATTCCCTGGGGGATCGTGGCAGAAAACAGCAGCGTCTGGCGCTCCTTCGGAATCTTATTGAGGATAGAACCGACCTCGTCGATAAAGCCCATGTCCAGCATCCGGTCGGCCTCATCGAGCACTACCGTCTCACACCAGCCGAGGGAAAGCGTTCCTCCCTTCAGGAGATCAAGAACCCTGCCTGGAGTCCCGACCACCACCTGGGAACCCTTGCGCAGTTTTGCTATCTGTCCGCTGGCATGGACGCCGCCTACCAGCAGCACCACCTGGAGGTCACGGTCCTTGCCGAGAGCCTCAATCACCTCGGCAACCTGCTGGGCAAGCTCACGCGTAGGGGTCAGGATCAACCCCTGGACGGCAACCCTCTGGGTCTCGATCTTGGCAACGAGCGGAGCTCCGAAACCGATCGTCTTTCCTGTACCGGTCTCCGCCTTGCCGATGACGTCACCGCCACCGAGGATCGGTTCCATGACCTTCTCCTGGATGGGCGTACAATTGCTGATCCCCATCGCATCGAGGCTGGAAAGGACATCAGCCGGCAGATCAAAGGAGCTGAAGAGCTTCCCGGAAAACTTATTCCCAGCCGAACCCTTCGGGCCATCATCCGCAGCTGCTTCTGTAACTGGTTGTTTTTCCTGTTCTTTCATCAGAATCGGGCTTCCGCTACTAGGGTGTGACCCGGGATTCTCCCCGCCAGCGGGGCAGGAGAAAGAAAATCAGGCGCAACCATGCTTAACCAACCGCAGGAGAATCTCATAGTTCATCTTCTGCTTCGGGATCAGGTTTTGAGAGATCAGGACCCCTCTTAACGCTTCCCTTGAGAGGGGGAGGCGCTTTCTTCTCGGGAAGCTTGGCGACCAGCTTCCCGGCTTTCTTCAAGACAGCTATTTCTTTTTCAACCCAGGCCTTGGGGAATTTCCCCTCAATCCGAAGACTGGAGATCATGAAGGAGACCCCGGAGAAGAGAAACCCGACCTTTCCTGGAGGAGGGTCCTTCACCTCTGTTGACACGACCTCGACCATCTCCTCTTTCTTGCCATTCAGCATGCCGACGCTGACGGCGAGCTTGCCGGCCTTGAAGGTAATCACCACCGGCATACCCTGCGGCCCCTTGTCGAACCAGCGGTAAGCGGGAGCGGCGAACTTCCTGTTTTTTGTTCTCACCTGGATCTTCTTCGAGGCAATAACGACGTCCTGGAAGAAATTGGTCTGAACAAAAGAGCTCCCCTGGTGATTCAAGAGGAAGGCGAAACGGCTACGCCCGGTCAGCTGAGGAATCCGCATCCGGAAGCTGATCTTATAATCATCAACCAGCTCAAAATTGGATAATGTCGATCCGGCCAACATACCGACCAGGGTCGCCTTGCCCTTGGTGTGGCCATCTATCAGGTTCTTGCGAAAGACGGCGCTCTTTACATCACTGATTTTACCCAGCACTCCGCCACGTCCTCGCCCCTTGGAGGTAAACCCTTTATCAAACTCGCCCGTGCCGGGGTAGATCAAGGTAAAGCGGCCCTTGTTGATCTTCACGGGAACACCGAAGAGAGCAACGCCATTGAGCCCGGCCAGCTGTTCAACCGTAAGCGGCTTGGCCTTCGCCGCGGGTTTTTTCGGCTTTTCTTTTTTGTCCTCGGCAGCCCAGGCACTCGTCCCGGGTGTGCACAACCCGGCCGACAAGGCAACTGCCGCAAAGAGCAGCAGGACAGGAGCCCATGGGGTTCCGCCAGTTGCAGCAGGATTTCTCAGGAACCTTAAACCAGACAAGCTGAACTACCTCGATTGACATTCATGTTAAAAACCCGGCAAACGGGCATTGTAGCGTTCCCCGGTAAACTCTCCACCAGTTTTATTCCTCAGCGGCAGAACGGGGAGTGGCGGCAAGGGCAGAAAATCAATCGGCCTTGCGCCAGGGGCTTGGAGTCCCCTCGTCGTCCAGGGCCACGTAAACCACGGTAGAGCTGCCGATCTGCTCGAGCCGGGAGGATTCTCCACGGCTGACAACCACCCTGCAGTCAAAGGTCAACGAGGTAGAGCCCTCCTTGACTGGCATACACCAGATCTCAACGACATCACCAAGGAGACCCGGCGCATCGAAGACGATCTCCCCGAACTTCTTGGTGACGATATTCTTGGTCCCCATGCGGCCCATCGCCATCGTCGCCATTGCCTCATCGATCCAGCTCATCAGCTGGCCACCGAAGAGGCGGCCGGCAAAGTTGAGATCCGGGTACATGACGATTTTGCGACCAGCGAGTTCGTAGCCTTCGAGATCAACGGGTTGACCGGCCATGTTTCTATGCGGCTCCGGGTTCTTGTTTATCAGTGGCGAAAATGCCTGTGGCCGGTGAAGACCATTGCCAGGCCTTCCTCATTCGCGGCCGAAATCACTTCCTCATCACGAACGCTTCCACCAGGCTGGATCACGGCGGTAGCCCCCGCCTCGGCAGCAGCAAGCAGTCCATCAGCAAAAGGAAAAAACGCATCGGATGCGACAGCTGAGCCAGCCAGGTCAAGCCCGGCCTCCGCTGCCTTGATCGCGGCAATCTTAACAGAGTCGACACGGGACATCTGCCCGGCCCCTACCCCCAGGAGACAATCCGCGGCGCTGTAGACGATAGCGTTCGATTTGACGTAACGGACGACACTCCAGCCAAAGAGCATGGCCGCCATCTCCTTGTCGGTTGGTGCCCGCTCGGTAACCACCTTGAAGGTGGATGGGTCGTCTGCCTCATCGTCGGGCGATTGCGCCAGGAGACCGGCAGGAACTCCACGTAAAACAGGCGCGCCGGGAGAAAGGCCCCAGGAGTCATCCCGGCAAGAGAGCAGGATGCGGTTCTTCTTCTCCCTCAGGATCTCGAGGGCACCATCGGAAAACCCAGGAGCGACAAGCACCTCGATGAAGTGATCTTTCATGACATTCGCCGCCGCGTCATCAACGACACCGCTGCAGGCGATGATTCCACCGGAGGCGGATTGTGGATCGCAGGCCAGCGCCTTGTGCCAGGCATCCTCGATGCTTGCGGCATAAGCTGCCCCACATGGGTTCGAATGCTTGATGATTGCCACCGCCAGCCCGTGATCCTCGATAGTAGAGATCACCTCGAGGGCGCCACAAAGGTCCAGGATGTTGTTGTATGAGATCGCCTTGCCGTTGAGCTGTTCAAATGAATCCAGGAAGGTCGGGCCTCGCCCATAGAGAGCTGCGTGCTGGTGGGGATTCTCTCCGTAACGC
>CAJWZY010000080.1 GCA_913050545.1 uncultured bacterium
CCAGGACGCCCGTCGGATACTGAACCAGTTGGTGGAGCGGGCCCCCGAGGTGCCGGAGGTGGTCGAGCTGCTTGGCCTCGTCCACTACCGGATGGGCCACTGGAAGGCGGCCACCAAGCGACTGGAGACCTTCCGGGACATGACCGGGGGAACCGAGCAGCATCCGGTGCTGGCCGACTGCCATCGTGCCCAGGGTCGGTGGGACGACGTCGAGGCGCTGTGGATCGAACTCCGCGACGCATCGCCCAGTGGTCCGCTGGTCACCGAGGGGCGCCTGGTGATGGCTGGCGCCCTTGCCGATCAGGGTCGTATCGAGGAGGGCCTCACCCTGCTCGAAAAGGGTTGGCGGATCCCGTCGAGGGCCCGTGACCACCACCTCCGTCGGGCCTATGCGTTGGCTGACCTTTACGAGCGTTCCGGTGCCGAGCCGCGCGCTCGCGAACTGTTCATCTGGGTCCGCAACTATGACCAGCAGTTCGCCGACGTGGCCGCCCGGGTGCGGTCCCTCTCCTGACCGACGTTTCGTTCCGGCTCCGCCAACTCGGGGAATCCGGTGGTGACTAGCGACCCGGCGAAGCCTCCCGGGGGCCACGCATGGCCCATGACCGCGACGTAGGGTGACTCGATCGCCGGGCCGCCGAAGGCGCCCGGACACCAGAGGACCACGAGACAGGAGCCACCCAGGTGGACATCGCATCCCTGCTCGGCGCTGACGCCGACGACCTTCAGCTGCACCTCCTTGCCGTCGAGGATGAGCTTCAACTCGGCCTTTCCGTTGGAGAATGGATCGGACGGCGCCTTGTCGTTCCACTTGGTGGAGAAGGTCCCCACGGAGTTCAAGGTGGACATGGACTTCAACGACACGCTGCTCGACAGCCAGCGGGGGATCCCGATCCTCAAGGAACTTGACCAGTATCCCCAGCTGGACATCTACGAAACCCCGATTCCGCAGGGCGACATCGAAGGCAACAGGAAGATCTGCGAGGCTACCCGCGTAAACATCGCCATGCACTACGGCAACCCCGCCCCCAAGGTGGCTGTTCGCGAGGGCGTCTGCGATGGCTTTGTCATCGGCGGCGGCGCCTCGAGGGTCCTGCACCAGGGCGGATTTTCCAGCGAGGCAAAAATGCCCTTCTGGCTTCAGCTGGTAGGAACCGGCATCACCGCGGCCTATTCACTCCACTTCGGGGCCGTGCTGGAGCAGGCGAGATGGCCGGCGGTCAACTGCCACCAGCTCTACACCCACTCGATGCTCTCCAGGGACATCGAGGTCAAGGATGGCTTTGCCGCGATTCCTTCCGGCCCCGGGCTCGGCTACGAACTCGACGAGGATGCCGTCGAGAAATTCCGTGTCGAGAAGCCGGCGCGCCGTCCTGATCCTCCCCGGCTGATCGAAACCTCCTGGCCGGACGGAAGAAAAATGTACATCGCCAACAATGGGCAGGTGAACTTCATGCTTCGGCCCGGGCAGAAGGGAAAGCTCCCCTACTACGAGCCGGGAGTGGACACCCACCTCCTCGAGGACAATGGGACGGAAGAATGGAAAAGACTCTATAAGGAGGCGCGTAAGGCCCCCTACCTCACGAAGCCCTGAGGGGCGCGGCCGTCTTCTTGCCCTCAGCTGCCTTCTTCTTCTTCCCTTTCCCCTTCCCTGCCTTCTTCCCCTGCCCACTGACGCTCCTGTGCGCTTTCACCTCGAGCTCCGTCTCGATCCCCTTGTCTCCCTGCTGCAGCATCCAGGCAGCAAGGCTCGACCGGAGAGATTTCTCAAGCTCCTGCAGAGCAGGGGTGCCGGCCAGGTTCTTCTGTTCAAAGGGATCGCTGCGCAGATCATACACTTCGACCTCCGGGCGGCGCTGGTAGCCTTCAACGATCCTGCGGGCCTTCTCGTCGGTCTTTGCCAGCTCAACCCACGATTTCCAGTATCCACCCTTGTCGCCGCCCCCAATCAGGACATTCCTGAAGGGTTCGGTATACTTCGGGTTCCAGATGTACTTGTGGGTCGCGGTTCGTACCGAGCGGATGGGATAGCAGGGGGAGCCGTTGATAATCCCCCGGGTGGTATGAACCCCGAAAACCATCTCGTGGTGTTTTTCGGTTTTTCCCTGCAGGACCCCGAGAAAGCTCTTCCCATCGAGACCCTTGACCTGCTGCCCGCCGATGGCCTCCAGGAGGGTCGGCACCACGTCCACGTACTGGACCATGGCATCGGTAACGTTGCCGGCCCTGACCTTACGCGGCCAGCGAACAACCATGGCGACATGGAGCCCCATATCGTAGCAGGTCCACTTGCCCCCGGGGAACTGGGCCCCCTGCTCGCTGGTATAGATAAAGATCGTGTCCTCTTCACGGCCATGCTGCTTCACGGCCGCCATGCATTCACCCAGCTCCCGGTCGAAGTCGGTAATCTCAGCGTAATACCTGGAGAGGGCTGCACGGGTCTGGGGCGTATCGATAAACTTAGGCGGGATCCTGACCTCGGCGGGGTCGTAAGCCGAGGCGTCTCCAGCGGTCCAGGGCAGGTGAGGGCTGTTAGAGGTGACGACCAGGCAATAAGGCTCGCCCTTCTTGCGCCCAATGAATTTCCCCACCTGGGCCCTGGGAACCACCTCAAAGGGGAAAGAGGCCGGCGGGCCGAAGTGCTTCTTGCCGCTGAGGCCGACCCGGTAGCCACGGTCGCGAAGGAAATGCACCATGCTGCGGGTCCCCGGCTTCACCTTGCTGTGATTGGGATAGGCTCCGTTTCGAACGGGAAACAGCCCCGTGTAAAGCTGCTGCCTGGTGGGAGCGCACATCGCCGTTGCGGTAAAGGCCCTGGTGAAACGCATTCCCTGCGCCGCCAGCCGGTCGATGTTCGGAGTCTTCACCTGGCGGTTACCGTAGCAGCCGGAATCATTCCAGGTCTGGTCATCTGCTAAAACGATGACAATATCCGGAGAAACTCCGGGCTTGTCCTCGAGCGCTGTGACACGAAAACCAGTCAGCACAAGACTCAACAACAGGAAAAGAAACAGCCTTCTTTGCATCGATTGATTTCCCCGGGTCCCAGGTACGTAAATACAGCCTCTCTGTCTCCGAAAGACGCTTCATTTTACATGATTGCGCAATCCCCCGCCCACAAAGACTGTTCCCCGGTGGAGAATACACTCTTTTTTCCACAGCAGGCTATTTGAATAATGGCTCCGGATTCCCTATTCTTTACATCTACTAAGGAGGTTCTACGGAACCTGCCCGGTGTTTCGCCACCTGCTGTGTTTGCAGGAGGAAGAATACCGGGTTCCAGGGAAAGCACATGGTCAAGAAAAAGAAGAAGTGGCCCAGCGCCAAGGGAAAGGGAGCCAAGGCCAAGAAGAACACCCCCACCGCCGCTCCCGTACGGGAACGCAAAGAGGATGACGATGCGATCGAGGTCGACGGCACTGTCCTCGAGCAGCTTCGAAACGCGAACTTCCGAGTCGAGCTGGATAACGGAATGGTCGTGATGGCCTACACCGCCGGGAAAATGCGAAAATTCCGCATCCGGATCATGCCTGGCGACAAGGTCATCGTAGCCTTGTCCCCCTACGATCTCACCCGTGGACGGATCGTCTACAGGCACCGCTGAGCCCTGCTGGTAGGAAGCTACTCCGCCACGCAGACGTCGGGACAGCCGATGATCCGGACGCACTCGGTTCCCAGCGCCGGAGGACCGCCTCCCTGGAAGAGGAAGCTCAGCATCTGAACGGCATCGGTGATATTCACCGAACCGCTGCCGTCATTATCGAGGAGGGAGCTGTTCCCCTCATCCTCTATTCCGTTTTCGCCGCAGGGTAACCGGATACCATCGGCCTGGAAGAGGAACCGGAGCAGGATCACCGCATCGGTAATGCTGAGTCCTCCATCCTGGTCGAGATCTCCACCTAATTGGAGACCGCCCACGGGCTCCGGATCACCACCGGGATGGACCCCTGGATTTCCCAGGCGGAACTCACTGGGACGCCAGGAGGCCATCTCACCAAGACTCTCCACCGGGGCGTCAGGGTTCACGTTGACCAAGGAATGGCCACCGACAACTACTTCGCCCTGGTCATTGGTGAACTGGTCGTTGGTGAGGGGGTACCAGGAGAAGTCATACCTGAACTCGAAAATCGGCTGGTCCAGGGGGCCCCGCAGCTGGATTGTCTCCGCCCTGTTGCTGAGGCTGCCGCGGTACTCTCCGAGAATGAGCACATCTTCGCCGTAGCGGGCAATAAACGCTGCCGGCTCGTTAACGATCACACCTACCTGCCCGGGACCGAGGGTGTCGACAAGAGCATCGCTGAAATCGAAAGTGACTCCCCGGCCAAAACGAACCCCTGTAAGCGCGACCTCCTCGTCCCCGACGTTCTTGAGCTCGATGAATTCCATATTGGTAACGGAAAACTCGTCGTCAGGGTCTTCGATTTCAGTGGGCGCAAGAGGGTCATACATCAACTCGGTGATGGTCAGGGCCGGAATCGAGGTGACATAGGTCGCGGTAACCAGCGAGCTCCAGACCGACTGCTCGTACCTGGCCCGGACATTGACAACCGTATTCCCGGTGATGGTAAGAGGGCCATTGTAGAGAGTGGCTGCCGCAGAGGGGTTGTTTCCTGAGCGTGGATCACTTCCATCAAGAGTGTAATAGAGCGAGGCCTCGGGAGAATCCACCGTGATCTCGACCTGCGACCCCGAATCTACAAGACCTCCACCCGGTGCGAGCTCGGGAGTAGGAACCGGTACCGGGAGCTGGGAATCCATCCAGTCTCCACGCCTTGTCAGCCAGCTCTT
Organism: uncultured bacterium; assembly: GCA_913050545.1. Taxonomy (GTDB): domain Bacteria; phylum Planctomycetota; class UBA8108; order UBA8108; family UBA8108; genus UBA8108. Next base: position 4,789 of record CAJWZY010000080.1, read on the forward strand.
GAGGTGATTGACCTCTCCCTGGAAGCTTCCGAAACGAGGCCTGACCCCGCTCCACTTGTTAAAGTTCCGGGTAGCGGATTCATTGAGTATCGCCGCCCACTCGTCGATGACAGCCATGACGTTATCATTGCTCAGGGCGCCGCTGCGAAGCTGGCCCCAACGCAGCCTGTAGGCTCTCGCCCAGGCACTGGATCCCGTTGGCGGCTGATTGCCGAACAGCGGAGAGTACCAGCCGAACTGGAAATAGCGGGTGCCGCCATCACCGCCGGAATTATTCCAGGAGACCGGGTCGGCGGCCCGGCCATCATCCGCACAGCCCATGGTCCGGTCAAAATCCCAGACCGGGCCCATATGCAGCGGGCCATCACGATCCTTGAACATATAGCCACTGAGCCGGAAAGCATCGACGTTCTTCGGATAGACGTTGAGAATATGGTGGTCGATCCAGGATCCCACATCGATGTACTGCCCATCATTATCGACAATCGTGTTGGGATTGAGCGTGGCACGCATGCTGTTGCAGTAGCTCGCCAGCCAGGCCCCCTGCTGGTTCGTTCTCTCCCTCTCCTTGGGCTCGACCCAGCCAAGCCGCTGTCCCCCGGCGCCGTTGAGACCTGCATCGCCGGGATCGAGACGGTCGATCTTCATGATATAGCCACCGCTCACCTCCGGGACTGTATTGTCCTGCTGGGTGATCTTCGCAATATCCACCCGGCCTTCGCCGCGCTTGATCTTTTCCATGAACACATAGACGCCCCAGTAGCTGGTGGAAGAGATCGCTCCTGACCTGGTGTGGAGATAGCACTCAACAAACCTCGGGCGTGCCGCCCAGCGCCCCGCCTGGTTGCTGAGCTCATACATCAGGGCGTTTCTCATCAGCGCTCGATCGAAATTATAGGGGCCGTACATAACGTAGTCAGATTCCTCGGGGAAACCGAAGATCTGGACATCCTTGTCCTCGCCCTCGGAGTTCCGGGCCTCAAAACTGAAGGATAGTTTCTGCCGGCCACCGGTACTCGACCCCCTGCGCTTGAAAGCAGACTTGCCGATGTAGTGGGGTTCGTTCGTCATCCTGGCCCGCCCATCTTCTCCGGGTTCCACGATCAGGGCATAGCCCTCTGTCCAGGTGTCTCCGATCGTCCTGCCGAAGGTGTTGATCACAACGACAGGAATGTTGGATGAGAAATTACTGACGCTTGAATGAAGCAGGAGATAGGTCTCTTTCTTTGTCGGGCTGGGCAACTTCCCCACCTCAAAAGACCGGGCACTGATCTCGATCGCACCGGAGACGGTAATCGGCCGGGTGTAGAGGGTAGAGCTTGAATCGGGAACCGAGCCATCAGTCGTATAGCGAATGACGGCGCTTTCAGACTCCGTACTCAGCTCGACCGTCGGCGAGCCCGTATAGGCGCCGCTCTCACGGGAAAAGGCCGGTTTCTCTGCAACCTCGGCGAAGCCCTGGTTGTTCGGCGCGCCCGGCGAGGGCACATCGAAATACTGGCGTACCTGCGGCTGGATCTCCCCCACCTCCACAGCGCGAAGCCGCGGAAAGATCAGGAAGTCATTGCTCGTTTGCGAGGTGTTCAGCCCGTGAATCGCCAGGACGTTTCGCCCGGACCTCAGGCCGGATATCCTCTCGGAGATATCGAACTCTTCGTATTCGACCGCGAGGCGATCGGAATGACTCCGGGTAGCATCTGAATCCCAGGTAAGAGCTCCAGGCGCCTCAGAGTTGGCGCTCGCAACCAGCTCCCCGTTCAGGAATGCGGCAAATCCATCGTCGTATTTCATCTCCAGGGTCAGGAGGTCAAGAACCTGCGGGTTGGCGACCTCGAACTCATACCGAATATAGGCCGTTGCATTGATTCGGTACATTCCCGTCTCGAGATCCGTCCCGATCAGGGGGTCATAGCCGGCGCTGCTGCCGCCTTCAAAACCGACACCCGAGACGCCGGCGGTCCAGCCACTGTCATCGAAATCAGGAGCCCGCCAGAGATCACCGATGACATCTCCAACCGGGACGATAGCCCTGACCGTGGCACCCTCTCCGAGCAGAATCGAAAAGGTCGAGTCGGTCGCCATTCCATAGGATGCGTTCTCGAGCTGTTCGGGGATTTCTGTATACCCGGAAACAACGGTCGATCCATCCGGGGTGATCAGGACAAGTATCTCTCCCCCGTTCCTCTCGATGCTGAAATTCGTGTGGAGCTCGGAGTTCGGATTCCGGCGATCCTTTCCCGACGCAAAGACGACCAGGAACCTGCCCGGCTCCAGGGTGACAGCAGGGAACTCCCACTTGGCCAGCTCCTCGATACTGTCAGTCAGGAAATACCCCTCGAGATTGACCGCAGACTCCCCCGCGTTGAATATTTCTACCCAGTCAGGATACTCGTTGTCTTCATCGGCAATCGTCGTCTCGTTGAAGGCCTGGAATTCAGTGATCAGCAGACCCTGCGCATCAACCCTGCCTGCAGAGGCTATGACGGTAAATAAGAAAGCAATTAACAGGCCTCTCAGCCCGGTTTGAAGCGGATTCATTTCATTTCCTGCAGGTAAGCCGAAAAAAGGAAAACAGCCGCAAAATTTAAGCGGCTTGCAAGTTCGCCAAAGACCCTAATTAAAGTCATCCCAACTTATTCTATTCTATACTACTGCCCACTGATTCGTCGAAAAAAGGTAAAAGACGGCCTCGTATACAGGGAACGGAACCCCTTACTATCTGGGCAGTTGCGTCCGACAGACGCAGACCTGGCTGAGCCGATGTGTGAAGCCCACCTGGGAATAGAAAAAACAAATGCAGGATAAATTATTACCCATCCTGGAGGATCGTTTTGGCCTCGCGGACTTCTACCCACTCCAGGGGGAGATCATCCGCCATGTCATGCAGGGGAGCCATGCCCTTGTCGTCATGCCCACAGGATCCGGCAAGAGCCTGTGTTTTCAGTTTCCAGCCCTGGCCCTGGAAGCTGCAGGAGTCACCCTCGTCTTCAGTCCACTCATCGCACTGATGGAGGACCAGGTGGCTGTGTTGAAAAAGAAAGGGATCGCCGCCGAATACATCAACTCAACGCTCAACAGCAGAACGCGCAGCCAGCGTTATGAAGCCCTCGCAAAGGGCGAGTACGAATTGATCTATGCGACCCCCGAGCGCATGTACAAGGAGGAATTCAGACAGGCTCTCGAAGATGTCCCGGGAGGAGTCAAGCTGCTTGCCATCGATGAGGCTCATTGCATCACCAAGTGGGGACACGACTTCAGGCCTGCCTACAGTGAAATCGGTGAATTCAGGAAACTGCTGGGTTACCCCCAGACCATTGCACTGACGGCAACGGCTACCCGCCAGGTAAGAGCTGACATCAGGGAGGTGCTGGAACTGGATGAAACCGAGCTAAAGCTTTTCGCAGAGGGAATCGACCGCCCCAATCTCGAGCTCAAGGCGGAGGAGGTCTGGTCCGACTCGGAAAAATCTGATCGAATTCTCGAGCTGGCGAAAGCCGGCGGCACCGGAATCGTCTATTACTCCCTGATCAAGAAACTGGAGCAGCATG
>CAJWZY010000081.1 GCA_913050545.1 uncultured bacterium
GGGTAACCCCCGGACGGGCAACTGTTTCAACAAAGGGGTAGAGATTGACAACAACGAGGTCAATCGGCTCGAGGCCATGTTCCTCCATCGTTGCCAGGTGGGCCTCGTCGTCGCGACGATGCAGGATGCCGGCATGAACCTTCGGATGCAGGGTCTTGACCCTGCCATCGAGCATCTCGGGAAAGCCTGTGAAATGATCGACCTCCTTGATCTCGATGCCGGCCTCAGCGAGGGCGCGAGCAGTCCCTCCCGTTGAGAGAATCTCAACGCCGAGTTCCTTCAGTCCCCGGGCAAAATCGATGATGCCCGTCTTATCCCAGACACTCAATAGGGCCCGCCTGACCGCTGTATTCTCCACCTTGCATCCCCTTTTTCCTTGTAACTCATCCTCTTCAAACAGCGCTACAAGTTAACCTCCAAGGATCGCTTTTGAAAGGCTGTAGAGATTTTCCTTGGAGCCCCTTGGATTGAGTAGATACAATCGCCTCACGAAATCCTTATCTACTACAGCAGAAAGACTTGCAGCTTTCAGCCCGGCTCCAGCGGTGCTTCTTTAGCAAGGATGCTGAGCCGGAGAGGAAGAGCAGCGGGCCTCGACAGGCAACAGCAGGCGATAAGATCGCCAGCCAACCCTGTTTCGGCAAATCTTCTGTTTGAAAACGGATATCATTTTCAGGGCCTGAGGCCGGAACCGGCCGGGCGTGGTGGCACGGACCCCTTCACATGATTTCCTCAATGCAATCCATCCACGAGGAAACCCTTGGCAGCCTCTGAAAGCCCGAAAGACTCCAATCTGAAAAGGGATAAAGGCAAAGACCTCGAACTGGTCGGCAGCATCCTCGCCGGCAAGTACAAGATTCTCAAGATCCTTGGCCAGGGCGGTTTCGGCAGCGTTTTCCTGGTTGAGATGACCTCCGGTATCATTGGCGACCGGCTCGCCATGAAGATTCTGCCGGCAGAGTTCAGCCAGAACAATATGCTGCGCGAGCAGTTCATGAACGAGATCCGCGTTGCCATGAAAATGGTCGACGCCCACATCGTGCAGATCCGGGATGTGGGGATCACCGAAGACGATCCAGCTAAAGGCGGCGGGCTCCTCTACTACACGATGGACTACGTCAACGGCAAGACCCTGGCGCAGCTGATCAAGCAGGAGGGGACCCTGAGTATCTGGCGAGCCCTTCGGATTGCCCGCAGGCTCCTGCCTGCCCTCAAGGTCGCCCACGGTGCAGGAATCATCCATCGCGACCTCAAACCAGCGAACATCATGATCGAGGTCGTCGGTGAGAAAGAGCTCCCCAGGATCCTGGACTTCGGTATCGCCACCGCGGTGATCGCCGACACCGAGCTCGAGAGCAGCCTCGAGGGTGGCCTCAAGGACAAGAAGGGCTTTGTCGGCAGCCCGTACTATATGCCGCCGGAGCAGTTCCAGGGTGTGGAGATGGGATTCTATACCGACCTGTATTCCCTTGGAGTCATCATCTACGAATGCCTTACCGGCCAGAAGCCCTACACGGGGAAAACACCCAAGGAGGTCTACAAGAAGATCAAGCATGGGCCCCCGGTACCCGTCGACGAGCTGCAGCCTGCCGTTGGCAAGGTTCCCGGGCTCACCGAGGTGGTGATGAAGGCCCTCGAGCGAAATCCTGAAAAACGCTTCCAGTCTGCCAAGGAGTTTTATGAAGCGCTCAATGCCATCATGTCCGGCAAGAACGAAGAGGCTGCTGCTCCAGCGCAGGCACCGCCACCGGTAGCGCCACCGGTAGCGGCACCGGTAGCCACCCCACTGAAGCCGCGCATGGCCGCCAGGCACCGGGCAACCGGTGGGCGAAAAACCGGGAGGGGCTCCACCTTGCGCGACCGGATGCTGAAGCGCCGGGGTTCGAGCCTGGGCACCATCGTCCTCCTGATGCTCGGGATGGGCATCATCGGACTGCTCGCTTTCGTCTTCAAGGATGAGCTCCTGGAGGAGCTCAACAAACAGCAGGAAAACCCGGGCGCCTCTCCCTCCACGGCACAAAAAACACCTGGAACCGAAAAACCCGGGCCGGGCGCGGCCACGGAAAATCCCACGCCTGTGGAGAAGAAGAAACCAGAAGAGAAAAAACCTGCACAAGGCCAGCCCTCCCAGCAGGAGAAGCCGGAGACCAGCACATCCGAGCGCATGAAGGCCATCAGGGAGCAACTCGCTGAACGGATCAAGGCCCATCTGAAGGAGGCAGAGACTGCCCTCTTTCGCAAGGAGTGGGACACCGCCAGCAACGCGGCCGACAACATCCTGGAGATCGAGGCCTTCCATGCCGGGGCGCTTCTGCTCAAGGCGCGGGTGATGCTCAACACCAACAAAAACATCTCAGCCATCGTCACCCTCGAATCCGCCCTCAAGACCGTGAACGAGAACGCGCTGCGGATCGAGATCCTCCGCTACCTTGCCATCGCCCACACCAGCCTGCAGAAACCGGACTGGAATATTGCTGCAGCAAAGCTCGAAGAAGCCACCGCCCTCGACCTGAAAAACGGCCCCGCATCCAGGATGCTGATTGAAGCTTATAAAAAACTGGAGAAGGACCAGGAGCTCGCGGCGTTTGTCAAAAAAGCCCACGAAGCCGGAAACAAGGACCGGGTGATTTCCAACCTGTACAAACAGATCTGGATCCTCGAACCGCAGAACAGGCAAAAAGAGTTCGACGAGCAAACCGCCCTGGCCCTCAAGGCGTACTCTCAAGGGGATTACGCAACAGCCGCGAAAGCCGCCTCCCGAACCTTCGCTATTAGCGTAGAGGGGGACCCGAATATCGAGGTCGCGGAGATCGCTCTCGATTCTTTCATAAAACGCGCAGCTGACTTCTCCCATGGCCCGGGACGAACTCCGGGATCCCTCGGGAGATTTACCCGCGATGCCCGCAAGGCACTGAGCCGACTCTACGGCTTTGTAAAGGATGCCCTGGAGGCCGGAGAAGACGATGCCATGACCCTCAAGGTTATCTTCTACGATGCAAAGATTACCTACCTCGAAACGAGGAACGAACGCAAGAGCAAGGACTACCTCGAAGGTGCCGGCCTCAAGTTCGCCAATCTGCTCAAGCGGCTCAGCAGCAAGAAACCAACGGAAATGTATTACGAAGCCCGCACCTGGAAAGGGTTCTTATGCGCCTCCCGGGGAGATTTCGATGGGGTCGTAACGGAGTTCCGGGAGGCCCGGAACTCCAGGAACCCCGGGTTGATGGACCAGCATGCCGCCACCTACCTCACAATGGGCCACTATCTCAAGGAAAGCGACAACAAGAAGAGCGCCTACGACCTCGCCAGGGGACGACTGCTGAACCTGCTGAAGATGACGAAGCTCCCCAACGGTAAAAAGGCCGGGGCCTACTACAAGCTCGGCTCCTGCTACCTGAGGATGGGAATATTGACCCGCGATGATGGGGACCTGCGCAAAGCTGCCAATCGCTTCATGGATGCCAAGAAGCTGGGCTTCGACGATGCCCGCCTCTTTGAAAACCTCGGAGAAACCTACCGCCACCTCGGAGAGTTCATCAAGGCTGCCGTCTATTACCGCGATGCCTATTACAAGGAGCCCTCGCCCTCACGCTGCCTTATGGCGGTATCACACTTCCTGGAGTCAAATCCGCGTGCCCCGCAGGCAAAAGATCTTCTTCTCCATGCCCTGCAAAAATTCCCGGGCGACGAGAATCTCCTGAAAAAGCAGCGGGAGCTGGAATAAACCAGCCAACCTCCCGCACTGGAATACGACGGAGAGTTGCCCACCCCGTGCCAATGACGTATCCTGTCTGGCCGGAAGAGAAGTCGGTGCCGCAACACCGGTAACCGTGAAGAGAACCATGAAATATTCCAGGTGGATTATCTGTGCGGTTACAGCCGCGCTAGGGCTGACGGCGGGGTTGTTCTTTCTTGGATCGGCCACGAATGAACAGCGCAAGGCCACAGCGGCGGCGGACCGCGCGCTGCTACCCGTCCTCGCGGCCGGCATCCCGACGGCTCCAGCCACAGCAGGATCCGCGCGGGCCGTGCCGACCCTGAAGGCTCCTGCCCTGCGCAAGGGCGACACCATCGGCATCGTGGCGCCGGCCAGCTCTATGGACCAGGCCAGCGCAACCAGGGCAATCGCAAATCTCACCCGGCGGGGATACAAGGTCAGGCTCTCCAAGGGCTACCTGAAGGCCCGCGGCTACCTTGCAGGCAGTGACAAGGCACGTGCAGCCGAATTCAATGCCTTCTTCGCGGATCCCACGATCAAGGCAATTCTCTGCCTGCGCGGCGGCTATGGAAGCCCCAGGATCCTGGATCGGCTCGATTATGAAATGATCCTGAAAAATCCGAAGATCCTCATTGGCTACAGCGATATCACCGCACTGCTCAACGGCATCCATTCGAAAACCGGACTGGTTGTTTTCCATGGCCCGATGGCGAAGGAGTTTTCTCCTGGCCGGGGGCTCACGCCCTACACAGAGAAGTATTTCTGGCCCGCCTTCACGCCCTCCAGCAAGCTCTTCGGCGACTGGGGAGGCCCGGGGCCGCGAGGGAGAGCCCACCTGAAGACCATCCGCGGCGGCCAGGCCGAGGGGGTCCTGGTGGGCGGCAACCTGAGCGTCCTGGTCTCGACAATCGGAACCCCCTACGAGCCCAGGTCCGACGACTGCATCCTGTTCCTCGAGGATGTCAGCGAGAAGCCGTTCCGCATCGACCGTATGCTGAACCAGCTCCGCCTCAGCGGGAAACTCGGGCAATACAAGGGGGTGCTCCTCGGAAGCTTCACAGGCTGCCTCCCCTTGAGACAGGCAGGGAGGATCGGGCTGCTCGATGTCTTCGATCATTATTTTGCAAACCTGGGAGTGCCCGTACTTTCAGGCTATGCCGCAGGCCACCAGCCTGACCAGGCAACCCTGCCCTTTGGCATACGCGTGCATCTCGATGCCACGGAAAAGATACTGAGCTTTACCGAGGCGGCGGTGGCAGAGAGGAGGTGACAGGCCTTCAGGCCTGCAGCCGGGCTCCTTCGAGCTCGACTCCTTCAAGATCGCAGCCATCGATGCGAGCCCCAACGAGACTCGCGCCGCGGAGATTGACACGTCTCAGAGACGCGCTGCGCAGATCTACCCCATCCAGCACGGCGCCACCGAGGTCGCTCCCATCGAAGACAGCAGAAGCAAGCTGGCAGCCGGCATCAAACCGACAGGCTCTCATGTCAGCAGACAGGAACCGGGCATCGCGCAGATCGGCGTCCTCAAAGCGTGCCGCGTTAAAGTCCGCCCCCTCAAGTTCACTGAACCGAAAGGTCGACTCACTGATTCTTGCCCCCCGGAAGACCAGCTCACTGCCCCTGATGCCATCGAGATTGACCCGCACCAGGCGGCAACCATCAAAATGACAACTGCCCAGCCGGGAGCCGAGGAAGGACACCAGGCGCAGGCTCCCATCGCGAAAGCTGAGTCCTTCGGCCTGGAGGTCTGTAAAGAGAACCGTGTCGAGGTCGCCCTCGGAGAAGTCCACCTGCTGGAGGTCCGAGGCTTTACTGAAATCGAGATCGCGCAGAACCGACTCGCGGATACAGGTTTCACGAAAAGCCGCGCCGGTAAGATCCGTTTTCTCCATCTCTACCCCGGCAAGATCTGACTGCTCAAAGTCACAACCCGCCAGGGTGGCAAAGGATAATTTCGCGCCATGGAAGCGGGTCGCCTTGAAAGAGCTGCCCGCCAGGTCGGAGTAGCTCAGGTCGCACCTGTCCAGGATACAGCGGTCAAACCGGCAGGCGCCCAGGGTCGCCTTCATAAAATGACTCGTAGAAAAATCACAGCCCACAAAACCGGAATTTTCTACCCGGGCCTTATCGAAACAGAGGCCCCTGAGGCCCTCGCCGACGAGGCTCTCGCCTTTTTCGATCCTGTCCAGCACATCTTCGAGGGTGATCGGCATGATTCGGTCTGTTCCTGTTCAGATCTTGATAACACTGTGGGTGCTGCCGTACATCTCGATCACGGAGCCCGTAACCGATCTCGACAGGTCGGAGGACAGGTAGACAATGAGCGAGGCGATGTCTGCCTGGGTAACCTTCTGGTCCGGACCGGTACCCCATCGGTCAAGAGAGTTCGCATCAATCGCCCCGGGGGCTATGGCATTCACCCTGACCTGGTGTTCCCGCAGGGCATCGGCGCTCGCCTTGGTAAGGCCGACCAGGCCAAACTTGGAGGCGCAGTGTGCGACGACATTCGGATCACCTACCTGCCCATGAATGGATGCAATATTGACGATCGACCCACCGGTGCCCTGGTTCGCCATCGTCTTGCCGGCGATCCTTGTAAGATGGAAGGGCGCTCCCAGGTTGGTGTCAATGGTCCGGTTCCAATCCGGGTAGTCGAGATCGAAGAGATTTTTCCAGACAAAGACCCCGGCATTGTTCACCAGGATGTCGATCCGGTTGAACTCACTGAGAGCGCCATTGACAATATCATCGGGCGCCCCCTCAACCGTCACATCCGCAACCATAGCGACGGCAGCTCCGCCGGAATCCCGGAGACTGGCGGCGGCCTCAGCCAGCTTCTCCTCCTCCCGTGCGACCATGAGAACACTGGCCCCATCGGCACACAGGGCGGTAGAGATCGCCAGGCCAAGCCCCTGGCTCGCCCCGGTTACAATTGCAGTTTTTCCGTCAAGCAGCTTCGACATAGCGCGATGATTAGATCCGAAGGTAGAAACCCGCGTCAAAGAAAATGGAGACTCCCTGTTCTCTTCATCGGCCCCCGAACGCTTATTCTCCAGTAACAGGGGGCCTGGGGAGGGACGTACTTCTGATAACAGCGTTTTTTCACGACAGGGAGGCAAAAACCCGCGGCAACCCGGGTTTCTCACACCCACCCGAATGAAAAATTAAAAACGGGAGGCCGTCTCCTGGAAAAGAGACGGCCTCCCGTAATAAAACTCGAAAGGTCTCAGCTGCCGAGAACCTTGGCGGCGGCCGCGGTGACCTCCGCGACGCTCTTCTTGTCGAGCTTGTTCAAACCGAAGGTCTTCACAACCGTCTTGTTCTTGTAGATCACGACGGTGTGCTTGGCCTTCTCATTGATCTTCCAACCCCTGGGAGCCTTGGCGCCCCCGCGGTTGATGGTCATGTCGACGGCCTTGAGCTTGTTGGCCGCGGCAAAAGCAGTAAGTTGCTTGCGCGCGGCTGCCTTGTCATCATCGAGAGAGATGAGATAAGCGATCGAACCCTTGGAATTAGCGGCAACCTTATCGATTCCCCTGACCAGACCGGCCAGGTCTTTGCCTACGTCGCGCGAGAAAATCGCGACGGTGGCTTTTCTGCCGCCAGCTCATATATAGCAGAGACCGTTTTTGCGCTTTACGAACCGGCCGGTGACGGGAAGAACGCTGAACTTCGCGGTTCCCTCGCCAGCCTTACAGCCCGACTCGACCTTCCCGGAATCGTCCGCGATCGCGGGCGTCACCAGGAGAGCGGCCAGGAGCAGTGCACTGAACCTCATGGATGGCTCCTTTCAAAAAAGCCGTTTCATTTACCGTGTTCAAAACAAACTTATTGCCAACGGGTATCTTACCAGCTTCAGGGCCTGATTGGGGAAAATCAAAGGGCCTGTAACCCCCGGGGATGGCATCTCTTGCGATACCCGCGCAGTTCCGTATGATCGTTACCTGCGCCAGGGTCGCGCAACTCTACTGAAACACCGCCGGAGGGTGAATGTCAGAGAAGAAATCGGGTCTCGCAAGCTACGAAAACGTCGACGGCGACTACCTGGAGAAGCGCTCACTGAAAAAGAGCGCCGGCTGGGTGCTGCTGTGGGCGCTCGGGGTAGGGGCTGTGATCTCGGGTGATTACGGCGGGTGGAATTCTGGCCTCAAGAGTGGTGGGTTCGGTGGCCTGGCAATCGCTACCGTGCTGATGGCCATCATGTACGTCTGCATGGTTTTCAGTATCGCCGAGCTCTCAGCCGCTCTTCCACACGCCGGTGGCTTCTATTCCTTTACCCGTAACGCCCTCGGCCCTACGGGCGGTTTTATCTGCGGCCTTACTGATACGATCGAGTACGTCATCACCCCGGCGGTCATCGTCGCTATCATCGGGGGATACCTGGGCAAGCTTTTCCCGGGCATCCCGAAAGAAGCCTGGTGGGTCGGTTTCTACGTGGTTTTTGTGGGAATCAATATTCTCGGCGTGAAGCTGACCCTGCGGGCCGGGCTGATCGTTACCCTCGTCGCCTTCCTGGTCCTGGTTGTTTTCTACATCAGCGTCGTCGCCACCGGCAGCTTCGAATACGACCGCCTCT
>CAJWZY010000082.1 GCA_913050545.1 uncultured bacterium
GACCTGCGCTGTCGAGCAAAGGACCACCGGAGTTGCCGGGGTTGATGGCCGCGTCGGTCTGGATGACGCCCTGGATGGGCCGGCGGCTCATGCTCATGATCTCCCGGCCGAGGCCGCTGATGACGCCGGTGGAGAGGGTGTGGTCCAGGCCGAAGGGGTTGCCGATGGCGAAGACCGGGTCTCCGATCTTAACCCGGCTGTAGTCGCCGAGGTAGGTTTCGCGCAGGGGTGTCTTCTCGGGATTCTCGATCTTCAGCAGGGCCAGGTCGAAGAACGGATTGAAGGCAACAATCCGGACATCGCTGACCTTCTCTTTGCGCAGTCCCTTCTTTTCCTTAACGTAGATCATCAGGGAGATGTCACGCTCCTGCTCGATGACGTGGTAGTTGGTGACCACGTAGCCTTCCTTGCGGTTGATGATAAAGCCTGAGCCGGACTTGCTGAGGCAGAGCACCTGCACAACTCCTTCAGCTACCTCCCTGGCCTTCTCCTTGATGGTTCCGGCGTTGAGTCGGGAGGTGAAGAAGATCGAGTCAGCCTTGAGGGCCGATTTGCCCCCGGACGGATCCTTGCTTTCGACCACCGTGGTGATGAGGTCAATCGAGGCCCGGGGGATGCGCAGGATCGTGTAGCCGACGTCGAGGAAGATATCGACGTCTGTTTTCTTGATGATCTGCCCCTGGAGGATATTTCCACCTCTCAGCACGACCTTTTCCCAGGCGGCTTTCGATGCGTCATCCGCCTGTGCCTGTGCCTGGCCAATGGCAAGAGCCGGGATCAGCAGGAAGGTGGCAACCACTATTTTCAGTCTCATTCCCGGTAGCCTTTCAATAAACCCCACCTTGCAGGTAGAGGATGATTCTGTTGTGGATCAGCAGCAGCAGGTCCGCCGCCTTGTCTCCGTCAATGTCTTCGATGAGCATCTGGCTCGGCCCGAGGCTGGTGCTTCTGCGCGAATAGGATTTCTCCTCGAAGACGCCGAAGCTCAGGGCCTGCTCGAGCGACTTCCCTGTTTTCTTCCCCTTGCCTGCGGAACGGGTGAGGAAGAGAAGATTGTAACGAGGCGCTGTCGAGACGATCACATCGGCCTGCCCATTGGCATCGAGGTCCCCGATCGACAGGTCCTGGGGACGGCCGAGCTCCTTGTCTTCAACGGCGTAGCTGAATTCTTCGACGAAATCAGGCTGGGATGTTTTTGAATAGAATACGGCTGTCTGGGATTTCCCGTAGACGACAAGATCCTCGCGCTTGTCACCGTCGAGGTCCCGGGTATCGAGGCGTACGAACTGGAGCTTGGGAAGCTTCACCTGGCCGACAATCGCATAGGTTCCATCATCCTTTTTCCTGAGGATCTCGATCGAATTGACGGCGGAGTCAAGGAATACGACCTCGTCGGTTCCATCTCCATCGAGATCAATGGGGCTTGCTGCTTTCAGCTTGGATTCAGAGTTCCGGCCGCTGAGCTGGTCGAGCACCTTGAGCCTGTTTTTCGTATCGAGCTGGAGGATCCGGACGTAGCTGCCGGAGGCGACCATCAGGTTGGAGCGCTTTCCATCCCGCAGCAGGGTCAGGGCGGCGGGCTGCAGCTTTGCCAGCTGGCCCTGGCCGAAGTCCGGTTTCAGGCTGAGGTTGACAAAGGTTGACTGGGATCCGTCGACATTTTTTTTCCGCTCATTGAGGAAGAAGGTGGGGTCCTGGTAGGGGATGAAGGTCATCAGGTCGGTGGTTCCATCTCCATTGGCATCGAAAAGGCGCAGGCTGCTTGGGGCCGAGCCCTTCGAAGGTACCGGCATACTCGCCTCTTCGCCCAGCTTTCCTCCGGGCTGCAGGGCGAGGACTCGAAGCAGGTACTTCCCGCCCTTTTCCCGCTGGACCACCCAGGCCCGCTGGCCGCCACCGGTGACCAGCGGCGCTGTGGCCAGCAGGACAGGCTCCGAGGGCAGGGTCCAGGTCTCCGGGATCACCAGGCGCTTGCCATTCCAGGCGCTGACACCGATGGCTTTTTCCTTGGCGCTGCTGACGATGATCTCCTCGTGGCCGTCTCCATTTGTATCCATGCTTGCAAGGCTGTTGACCTCGGCAAGAGTCGGATAGGAAGCTGAGTGCGAGAAGGTTCCATCGCTGCCCTGGAAGGTGACCTCGAGCTGCGCGGTCTCCGGGTAGCTGACCACGAGGTCGGGTTTCCCGTCGTGGTTGACATCGCTGATGATTCGTTTGCGCTTGGAGGAATCACCGCTTCTGCGCAGCGCGAGGAGGCTGGGTTTCCCCAGGCCGTTTTCTACCGGCCGATTCTTCCAGCGGTAGGCTTTGATCCTGCGGGTGTTGCTCTGGATGGTGTAAAGAAGCGGATTCTTGCCTTCGGTATGCAGGCTCCAGGCCTGCAGGGCCAGCAACCGGCTGGCTGTTAAGGGAGCGAAGCCGTTTTCGCCCTGGAGGCGGGTCATCACCGGCTCTTCCGAGGAGGGATTGAAGTAGACAAGGTCGATCTTCCCATCGCCGTTGATGTCGCGGGGCTCGAGGGCGGTGATTCCTTCCCGGGCATTCTGTAAAACCACCGGCTGGGCGAGCCCTCCGGTCTTCTGCTGGTAGAGAAGGTAGGTCTTCTGGCTTCCCAGCAGGACGAGATCCATCCTGCCGTCGGAGTTCAGGTCGGCAGTCTGCAGGGCGTAAGGGGACTTGAAGCCATCCCTGATCGGATAGCTTTTTTTCCCGGCATCCCAGGACTCCCCCTGGTAGACGACCTCCAGCTCCGGCGGGTCGCCGTAATAGGCCAGGTCAGGTTTTCCATCACCGTTGAAGTCGTCCACGGCCAGGGAGCTGACCTGCTTGTCGGTGTAAAACTTTTCGACCCGGAACCGGGAGTCCGAGGCAACCGTGTTGCGGGGCTGTTTTTTTCCGGTCTTCTTTTCCCCACCCTGGTAGAGCAGCCGGATGGTCCCCTCGGTATTGTTGGCGACGATAAGATCCTTGCGTCCGTCACCATCGAGGTCGCTGACGGTGAGGCCCAGGGCGCTGCCTTCCACCTTGAAAATCTCGAACCCACCGAACCCGAAGGAGGTACCTGTGGCGGCGCCCTCCGGCTGTTCTGCAGCCAGGGTGCCGGCAAAAGAGGCCATCGAGAAAATCAAGGAAAGGGCCAGGCTTGCAGGGGTACTGTTTCGGATCATGATATTAAAAATATGTTCTAAAGGGGCTGTTTCCAGCCACCGGGCCTTTGTTCCAGCGGCGGTTTTTTGAAGGAGTCGCCAATACTCGCTGGCTCTCGGTTCAAAACTTCAGAGTTCCCGCCCCGAAAAAGATTTATAAAGGTGCGCAAATGCACCTACAAGCCGCATCTCCTCCATCTGACACAATCCGACAAAGCAGCGGATCTTTCTCCACGAAGAGCCGATTTCGATTTTTTGAGATGAGCGCTTGCAGTGCTATCCTGTCGTGATCCTGGGGCTCGGTTGGTGAGGTCGAGGCCCCTCGGTTTGACCACTTCTTGATGGGAGGAATCTTCAGCATGATTGTCGGTTGCGGAGAATGGGGTTTTAGAAATGTGCCCATGGAAGAGCATTTCAGGATATCTGATGCATTCGGTTTCAAATTCCTTGAATTCGGGATCGGTGGCGGACAGCCCGGCAGGCTTCCCGACGAGCCCTCGGAGGCGGAGGTCGCGGGGTTCAGGGAAATGGGTGAGCGCTACGGCATCAGCACCCCGTTCTGCTGTCTCGAAAATGACTTTACGCTTCCCGACGCAGTCGAACACGAGGCGATGGTTGAAAAGGTGGCCGGGGAGATCCGCTCTGCCCACGCCTGCGGTGCCACCCATGTGCGGCTTTTTGCCGGTTTTACTCCCGCTGTCGACATGACCGAAGAGACCTGGGGGCGCACCATTGCGGCCTTTCAGAGCTGTGAAGATCTGTGTGCAGAGCTGGGCCTCGAGATTGCTATCGAGACGCACGGCGCCCTTGAGTTCCAGGAGGATGGCAGCGCGGTTCATATCAACAGCATCACCACCGACCGGGATTGTCTGCGACGGCTGCTGGATGAGCTTCCGCAGCGAGTCGGCTTCAACTACGACCCGGGCAACATCCGCGCGGTCTCACCCGCTGACCAGAGGTATTGCCTCGACCTTCTGAACGAGCGCATCAACTACTGCCACCTCAAGGACTGGCATCCGAGGGGGCCCGGCTGGCTGGCCTGTGCGATCGGAGATGATGAGCTCGATTACGGGCCCCTGTTCGAGGGGATGAAGTTCGAGGGGGTTTACCTCATCGAGTACGAGCCGCTGGAGGATTGCGAGGATGGAATTCGAAGGAGCCTCGATTATCTCGCCAGGGTAGCTCCGGGTTTTACTCTTGGTTGAGGATTCGGCTCTTCAATCCCTCAGGTGTTGCTCTCCTCGTCGTTCTTAACCGGCTGCCCGGCATCCTCCTGCGCCGGGGCCGCGTCTTTTTCCGTTTGCGCGGCATCCTTCTTCTCCTCGATGGCGCGCTTGATCTCTTTGCGGTAGCGCCGGGTCTTGTAGACGGCATAAGCGATAACGATTGCGGCGAGGGCGGCAATGCTGAGCAGGATGATATGCTCGTAGTCATTGTAGACCAGCTTGGCTTTTTCGAGGGCCTCCTGGGGTGTCTTGCCGGGAGCGAGTTTTTGAGCGGCCCACATGCCGAAGTAAATCGAGGTTGGTCCCGAGATAAGGGCCCCCAGCAGATCGAGCAATATAAACTTCGGCCAGCGCATTCCGTGCTGGCCTGCGTAGGCGTAAACGCCGATGCGTACTCCGGCGAGGAAGCGGGCGAAGAAGACCGCCTTGTTGCCGTGCTTGGCGAACTGGCGGTGGACCTTCTTGTTGTTGATTGCTCGAATGAACCAGCTGTCAGGGAAGCTTCGCCCGAGCTTTCTCCCGGTAAAGAATATAATGGAGTCGCCGATAAGGATCGCCACGACGCAGATGAGTGAGGTGATCCAGAAATCAGCAATCTTGAAGCCCACCAGGACCCCGCTTCCGATCAGGGTGACCTCTTCAGGAATAGGGAGTCCTATTCCACAGAGGAACAACACACCGAACATCGCCATGTAGCGGTATTTCTGGAGCCAGGGTAGTGGTTCGAAAAAGGCGAGCATGGTCTCTCTTTCAGACGTTGTTCTTGCGTGGGGCGCAAGATAACGCAAGGCCGGGAAAAAATCCAATTCTGCAGGCTCCCGGCCTGCTTAAAATGGGGCCGCCTGGCTGGTTCAGAAGAGGGTGCCCACCGAGGGGCTGAGATCAAGGTCCGCCGGTACGCCGGGGAAGTGATCGCGGATGAAATCGCCCTGGACCTCGCGGGTTTTCTCCGACAGCTCTCCCTGCAGGTGTTCGCTGCATTTTTCGCACATGATGATCAGTGGCAGGAGCAGGGACAGCTCGCGGCAGGCGCCAATGACCGTGTAGTTTTCAAAGATCGCCCTGGGAATTCCGCAGAAGTGGCAATGATCGGGTTCTTCGGTGGGCTTGAAGTTGCAGAGCATGAAGCCCTTCATCGCGTCCATCGATTCGAGTGACATCTCCTTGGAGAGATCCTCACCGCAGGCCTGGCAGATGGCGGTTTCGAAGATGACCTCTTTATCCCGGTAGACCTTCTGTACTTCGTAGAGCCCGAGGTGTTGGAGGTCCTTGTCGCAGATGGTGCACTTGTGGAAGAGCCCCTCTTCGTAGAAGGAGTGCAGCTCGCTGGGGATTTCAAGTGGTTCGGTTTCGAAGGGTTGCTCAGCGGCTGCCGATGGGTCCCCGGCTCCAGGCTCCCTGGCGGAAGTGCCGCCGGGGGCATCTTCCTCAAGGGGGGTGGGTTGGTCCGGTGAATCCTGTCCGGGTTGGTCTTCTTCTTCCGGTTCCTCAGATGACACCACGATGAGACTCCATGAATTCCAATACCACTTAGATGACCTTTTTAATTCAGAACATTGGTTCCTGCTGAGGTATTCGGGCAATAAGGGTACAGTATTGCCCCGGAATCAATCAGGAACTGTAATGCAGGCTGTCCATTTCCAAACCGTCAGCAGGAAATTCCCTGCTTTACCCGGTTTGAGGAATTGTAGAATCAAGCTCGAATGTCGGCAAAGTCTTTCTCGAAGGTAGGCGAAAATGAGCACTTCTGACTGCCCGTTTGCGGAATCTGACGGTCTCTCGCCCGGTTTCGGTCTGCGCCGGGCCCGGGCCGGATGGCTCCTGCTGGTTCTTATCCTGGCAGGTGGGTGGGGTTGCACTAAGCCTTCTTCTCCGCCACCTTCTCCCACCGAGGGCTACAACACCATGGCAAGGGGGATCGGCCTGCTGGAACAGTACGATTATGCCGGTGCTTATAAGCTCTTCTTGTCCCTCTGCGAGAGCTTTCCGGGCTGGGAGGCGGCCTGGGTCAATTGCGGTATAGCCGGGCTCAATCTGCAGGATGAGAACAAGTGCATCCCCAATATGAAGAAGGCGCTGGAGCTGAATCCCGGCAACCCGCATGCCTTGCTGGTTCTCGGCATCCAGTACAAGTTCCTCAGGCGGATGGACGAGGCTCTCGATTCGTTCAGGAAGGTGATCGCCCGTGACCCTGAAGATCCGCATGGACATTATTACGTTGGTGAAATCCTGGCCGAGCGGGAGGACCGGGAGGGAGCTGTGCGCCACCTGCGCCGGGCCCTGCAGCTGCAGCCATCTTTTGCCTCGGCCTGGTACCGCCTGGCAAACCTCCACCGCAGGCAGGACAAAGAGCTGCGGACCGGCATGCTCAATGAGTTCAAGCGTCTGAAGGCAGCGGGAGCGGGGATCCTGGTGGGCTACAAGTACGGGGAGGGGGGAAGGTACAGCCTCGCGATCAGGGACTCTTTCCCTCCCGGCTACAGCGCTCGGCCTTCTCTTGAAACCCGGGGCCCTGTTATCGGTCCGGCGCGAGAAATCAGCGGACTCTCCAGGCCTGCCCAGGCTCCATCGGGAGATCTCGCGGCGGGAATGGCCCTTGGGGACCTCGACGCAGACGGCTCCCTGGAGCTGGTCCTTTGTGGCAGCGTAGCTCCCGGCACAGCAGGAGAGAGCTCACTCGCGGTTTTCAATTACTCTGCGGCAGAGGGATACAGCCCCGGCCGCAGGCTTTCTTTCGACGCCAGCCTCTGTTGCCTTGCTGATCTCGATGGAGACACTGACCTCGATCTCGTTGCTGCCGGGCCCGGCTTTTTCAGGTTCCTGGTCAACGATGGCAAGGGGGGGCTCGATGAAGTCAGCCCGGCTCTTAAGCTCGAGCGGCCTGGAGGTTTTCCCCTGCGACTCTACGCTCTCGACGTCGACAGCGACTGGGATCTCGATATTATTTGCCTGCGCCAGTGGAAGGAGACGGATGGAACGATCACCTCCCGGGTACAGGTGCTCAACAACGATCGTACCGATCCCGGTGGTTTCGGTGGCTTCAGCGAGATCACGACGGCCTGCGGGTTGAGGGATTTCGACCTCGCACTCGTTGAGCTGGCGGTGGTGGATCTCGATGGAGATGTGGACCTTGACCTTGCCGTTTTTGACGGGGAGGGTGCCGCCCGGTTCTTCTCGAACCATCGTGCCTGGAAGTTTTCCGAGGTGGAAGAGGCCGGCAAGCTCTCCGTCCCGGGAATCGTGAGTGTGACCTCGGGGGATCTCGATGGAGATGGAGATGAGGACCTCGTCGCCTTCTGCGGCGACAGCCTCCGTCTTCTTCGCAACGATGGGTTGCTTCGCTTTACCCCGGATGAGGACTTCACGGGCCGCTATGGAGCTCTTGGCGGCACGGCGGGAACCATCTTTGATCTTGATGGGGACATGGTTCCTGAGCTCCTGGTCGCCGATGCGCGTTCTTCCGGTGAGAGCACCGGCGCCGCCCTGGTTTCACCCGGAGAAAAGCCAGCTCGCCACGGTCTTCGCAGCGAGCCCTGGCGTGGCCCGGTGAGTGTCCTGGCCGGCAGCATGGGGATCGATGGCGGCGTGGAGCTGGTGGTAGCCGATCCGTCCGGATCCGCCACCGCTCACTCCCTGGATATTCCAGGCACCTGGATTGCCATCGAGCTGAGTGGCCCCCTTCGCGAGGCTGTCAAGCCGGATGCCGAGCGTTCGAATCCCGCTGCGCTGGGGGCAAGTATCGAGGTGCGGTCGGGTGCCGGGGTGGCCAGGCGGCAGCTCAACAGCTCAACCGGCGGTACGGCTCGCTCCGCAGCGCGTTTCTTCTGTGGTCTCAATGGCGCTCCGGTTGCTGACACGGTTCGGATTCTCTGGCCGGACGGGATCCTCCAGAGCGAGCTCGGACTGGTCTCCGGC